>NZ_JBCEWQ010000001.1:0-180742 GCF_038448545.1 Streptomyces sp. CLV115 | reverse complement strand
GAACTGATGCGCGCGGCACGGCGGATCCTGACGGAAATGCTGGCCGGCCAGCAGGGCCTGCTGGACGAGTTGCACACCGCCGATGCCCGGACCAGGCCGTGACCTGACGACGGCGGTGCGCGATGTGCGCGGCCCCGTCCCCGGAGCCGGGAACGGGGCCGATGATCGCGCGGCGGGCACCCGCGCCGGTTCAGGCCTTCTTCAGGAACCGGGTCTTCAGGACCAGCCCCTTGACCTTCCTGGTGCTGCACTCGACCTCGTCGGCCCGGCCGGTGAGCCGGATGTTCTTCACCAGGGTGCCGCGCTTGAGGGTCTCGGACGTCCCCTTGACCTTCAGGTCCTTGGCCAGCGTGACGGAGTCGCCGTGCTCCAGGGCGGTGCCGTTGCTGTCCTTCACCACGATGTCGCTCATCGGTCTTTCCTTGCTGTTCGGGTTGTCCGGGCTGTCGGGTCGCCGCGCCACTGCCGTGGGCGAGCCGCTACAGGGGCAGGGTGATCCAGATGCTCTTGCCGAGCCCGTCCGCGTCCGGGCGGACGACGGCGCTGCCGCCGAGCCGGAGAGTGAGCTCGACGACGGTCGCCAGCCCTCCGGAGCCGGTGCCGGAGCCGGTGAACTCGGTGTGCAGGACGGGTTGGTGGGGGTGACGGTCGTGGACGGCGAACGCGAAGGTGTCCGGGCCGCCCGCGAAGACGACCGTCAGGCTCGGGGAGAGTTCCGCGGCGTGCCGGACGCTGTTGGTGACCAGCTCCGCGACCATCAGCAGGGCCGGATCCACGCAGGGGTGGCGGCGGCCGACCCCCCACTCCGCCAGGACCTGCTCGGTGGTCTCGCGGGCGATGCGGACGGCCGGCCCCATGGCGGGCACGGTCAGCACATGCCGGTACGGGAGGGCTTCGAGCCCGGTGCTCACTTCGCCTCCGGGTGGATGTCGACGAGGGTGTCGTGGGTTTCGTGGGGGACGGGGCCGGTCCGGTCGGTGACCGGAGCGTTCCGGCCGGGCGCGGCGGGCAGCAGCCCGGCCCGCTGCAAGTGGCTGCGGGCTCCGGCGATCGCCTCCGGCGTGGTGGCGTACTCCCGGCCCTTTGCCCGCAGCAGCTCCAGAGCGCCGACGGAGTCCAGTGCCTGGCGCTGACCGGGGCGGATGCCGGATGTGAGTACGGCGATGCCGCGCCGGTCGAGCCGCTCCACGGCGTCCCTGAGCACGAGCGCGCCGGTGGCGTCCAGGGTGGTGACCCGCGACATCCGCAGGATCACCACGCGGACGTCGGAGACCTCGGACAGTTCGAGGAGGAAGCGGTGGGCACCGGCGAAGAACAGCGGCCCGTCGATGCGGTACGCGACGATGTGCTCGGCCAGCAGCGCGTGTTCCTCCTCGCCGTGGTCGCCGGGCAGGTCGGGCCGGAGGTCCACCCGGTCCATCCGTGCCTGGCGGGCCACCGCCCGCAGCGCCAGCGCCCCGGCGACGACCAGGCCGATGACGACCGCGTACACGAGGTCCAGGGCCAGGGTCGCCACCGCGGTCAGCACCAGGACGGTCGCGTCCGCGCGGGTGGCCCTCGCCATGGCCCGCAGCGAGCCGACCTCGACCATGCGGACCGCGGTCGCGATCAGCACCCCGGCCAGCGCGGCCAGCGGAATCCTGGAGACCAGCGGGGCGGCGGCGAACACGATGACCGCGAGCACGGCGGCGTGGCAGAGGGCGGCGAGCCGGGAGGAGGCGCCGGTGCGGACGTTGACCGCGGTGCGGGCGATCGCGCCGGTCGCGGGCACTCCGCCGAACAGCGGGGCGGCGATGTTCGCCAGCCCCTGCCCGAACAGTTCCTTGTCGGGGTCGTGCCTCCGGCCGACCGTCATGCCGTCGGCGACCTGCGCGGACAGCAGGGACTCCAGCGCCGCCAGGGCGGCGACCGCGACCGCCGGGGCCAGCAGCGAGCCCAGCGCGGACGGATCGACGAAGCCGAGCGAAGGGGCGGGCAGCCCCGCCGGGAGCTCCCCGATCGGGGCGGCGTCCAGATGGAAGAGCTGCGTCACGAGGGTCGCGGCGATCACCGCGACGATCGAGAACGGGATGCCCGGCCGCAGGCGGGCCCCCGCCAGCATCACCACGACCACCCCGGCGGCCAGCGCCGGGGCGGTCGGATCCGGGGACCTCACGAACGCCTCGACGGCGTGCCGGGTCACCACGAGTACCTTGTCGCCCTCCGGCCCGGTCACCCCGAGCGCGTTCGGGACCTGCTGGAGGGCGATCACACACGCGATGCCCAGGGTGAAGCCCTCCACCACCGAGGCGGGAATGTACGCCATGTACCGCCCGGCCCGGGCGACGGCGAGGCCGAGCAGCATCAGCCCGGCGATCAGCCCGGCCATCAGCACACCACCGGTGCCGTACCGGGCGACGATCGGCACCAGCACCACCGTCATCGCCCCGGTCGGCCCGGACACCTGGAGGCCGGAGCCGCCGAAGACGGCGGCCACCGCACCCGCGACCAC
Organism: Streptomyces sp. CLV115; assembly: GCF_038448545.1. Taxonomy (NCBI): domain Bacteria; kingdom Bacillati; phylum Actinomycetota; class Actinomycetes; order Kitasatosporales; family Streptomycetaceae; genus Streptomyces; species Streptomyces sp. CLV115. Next base: position 178,251 of record NZ_JBCEWQ010000001.1, on the reverse strand, counting down.
GGCGGTGGCCAGCCCGGCCTCGGCGCCCAGGCCGGAGGAGACCCCGAAGCCCAGCGCGAGCGGCAGCGCCACGACGGCCACCGTCAGCCCGGCCAGCAGGTCTCGGCGCGGATCACGGCCCATCGCCGCCAGATCGGCACGCGAAGGCAGCAGCGACCGCAGCCGGGCACCGCCCTTCGCCAGGAGAGTGCTCACCGGGCCGTGACCTCGGCTTCCCGCAGCTCGGCCAGCAGTTCGTTCTGCCCGGCCAGCATCTGCGTCAGGATCCGCCGTGCCGCGCGCATCAGTTCGGCGACGTCGCCGCCGGCCAGTTCGTACACCACCGTCGAGCCCTCGCGGGTCGCGGTCACGATGCCCGAGCGGCGCAGGACCGCCAGTTGCTGGGACAGCGCGGCCGGCTCGATCCCGATCTCGGCGAGCAGGTCCCGTACCGGCATCGGACCGTCCTGGAGAAGTTCCAGTACCCGGATGCGTACCGGGTGCCCGAGCATCCGGAAGAACTCGGCCTTGGCCTGGTACAGCGGAACCGCGGGCTTCACCGCTCGCTCACTCCTTCTCCGGTCGGCGTGCTGATGCTGTGGCGGACACGTCCATTCTCGCTCCCCCGGCGGCGGTGCCGACGTACGAGCCGTTCACCGCTGCCACGGCTCGCGTCCGTCGCCGCCGGACGGGACCGTGGCAGGCCCGGGCCGCACACCGCCGCACGCGGCGGTCCCGGTGCGGTCCCACGGCCCCGGCGGCCGGCCTGCGAGCAGACCGGGCGTCACGCCGAGGTCTCCGACGCGGACCGTCACCCGGCCGGGGACCGGCCGGCCGCCGCCCGCGTCGAGCACATGGTCGAACCAGTCGTGGCCCGGGTCCGCGTCGGCCGGGTGGTACGTCACCGCTCCGTCCGGCCCGACGCTCGTCACCCCGTGCCGGGCGGGTCCGGCCCCGGCCGGCCCGACGTGCTCGCCCAGCCCGTCGGTGAGGTCCGTCAGCACCACGCGTCGCCCGGGAGCCACCGTCGTGCCCCGTCCCCGCGGGGGCGGCGGGGCGATCCGGAAGCCACGGTTCTCACCGTGGCAAAGCCGCCCGCGAGGAAGGTCCGGCGGGGCCCGCCCTGTCGTGCGTTCCGGTCAGACGGCACGGTCCCACCCGTCCTCGTACGTTCCCCGGGCCGCCAGGTCCAGGGCCACCGGGCCCGCGTCCGGTGCGCCGCTCAGGTCCTCGTCCCGGTGTGTCCGGGTGGCGGGCAGCGCGGCGACGGGGCCTGCGGGGCCGAGATCGGCGGCGTTCGCCGTGCCCAGGGCGTCGATCGCCCCGTACACCCGCTCGCAGTTGCCCTCGCCGCGGTACGCGAAGAACTCCTCCGCACGCTCCCGGTAGGGGCTCTCGACGGTGAAGCCCCTGGCCATCGAGGCGATGATCTCGTCGACGGCCCGGTCGACCGTCCGGCAGACCGGGCCGAAGCCGTGCTCCGTCAGTTCGAAGTAGCCCCGCTTGTAGTGCCGTCCGTAGAAGTCCTCCTCGTCGAAGGGCACATGGACCAGCGGGATCCCCATGTAGGCCACGTCGAAGAAGACGGAGGAGTAGTCCGTGACCATCAGGGAGCACTCCTTCATGGCTTCCTGGACATTGCGCGTACCGGGGTCGGCGACCTCGATCGCGGGCGAGTCGATCCGGAAGTTGTGCAGGTGGGGCCGGATCTCGTAGTGCGGGAAGAACTCCAGGTCGACGCCGAAGTGCTCCAGGGCCGCGGCGAGCCGGCGGTCGGCGAGCAGCGAGCGGTAGAACCGGAAGTACTCGGACTGGGTGAAGGCGGTCTTGGCCGGGCCCGCGGACTTCTTGTAGGAGGCGGTGACGATCCACTGCCGCCAGGTCGGCATGAGCAGGATGCGCGGACGCGCTCCCGGCTCCCGCCGCAGCGCGTCGAACCTGGGCAGGCCCGCCAGTACCGCGCGGTCGCCGAAGCCGGCCTCCTCCGCCAGGTAGGCGCGCTCCTGACGGCCGGTGGTCACGATCATGTCGTAACCGGTGATCCGCTGGTCCACGCCGGAGGTCACGTCGTTGTAGACGATCCCGTGCTGGAGGAAGACCCGCTGGTACTTCAGGAGCTCGCCGAACCGGTGCAGGAAGAGCGCCTTCCGGTAGCCCTCGGGCACCAGGTAGGACTCGGAGTCGTACGAACCGATCAGCTTGGTCGCGTGCAGCAGATACATCCGGTGCTTGAACGAACCGAGCTTGATCACCCGGCCGTACGGGGCGACCTTGCGGTAGTCGGGGGAGTTCCCGTCGATGACGTAGTACGCCTTGCGCCGCTTGCGGTGGGTCCGCATCCACTTGAAGAAGTGGTACGAGTTGTCCTGGGCCGTGTCCGACCGTTCGCCGATGAGCCAGATCTCACGGGAGTCGAGGAACGGGTACGTGAGCCAGTAGGCGAGGCGCATGCGCCAGCCCGGGTTGCGGGTCTTGAGGATGCGGATCTCGCGGGCCGTCCGCCACAGGGCGTGCTTCGCCCGCGCGACGGGCTTCCGGTCGACCAGGCGCAGGTGCAGCGCGTCCCCACCGCCGATGGTCAGCATGTAGGGGTGGCCGGCGATCCGGCCGGGGCCCTTCAGCCGGTGCAGCGGGAGGCGGGCCTTCATGACGACGTTGCGCTGCCGTGTGCGGTCCACACGGTGCACCCGGAGCCGGAAGTCGCCGACCCCGAATCCGCCGCGCGCCAGGTCCGCGACCGGAATCTCCGCGTACCAGCCTGCGTACAGGTCGCGGCCGTCGCGGGTGTTCCACAGGTCGCGGCGGGCGACCTGGCGCAGCGGTACGGCGATCTTGGCGTGCGCGGTCTGGTGGACGAGCTCCAGGGGGTTGTCCATGGGGCCGTCGATGTCCATGCCGGGGAAGGCCATGCAGCCCTCCACGACCAGCACATCGCCCCGGGTGCGGACCGATTCGACGACGACGTTGGGGTCGTTGACGCGGGCGGTACGGGTGCTGTGGGTACCACCGGGGAAGGTGCGGTGGAAGCCGTCGTCGTCGATCTCCAGCACCGGTGTGGCGTTCTCCAGCGCCGTTTCCGGGTCGCAGAACAGCTCGAAGTTGCCGCTCTTCGCGGCGTAGTGGTCGAGCTGCTGGGCGGGGTTGGTCGCGTATTCGAGGATGACCTCGTCGGGTATCTGCGTGTAGTGGCGGCAGATGCCCGGGAACATCTCCTCCAGCTGCGTCCGGCCCATGACGTTGCGGGCGTTGCACAGGAAGCCCTTGTAGGTGCGGGCCGCATAGCGCTGGAACATGTGCCGGACGTCGGCCCGCTCGGTGGCGGTGTAGTCCAGCAGGAAGTGGTTGAGGCGCAGGTGGTCCCGGTAGTTCGCCGGCTTGCTCCACAGGGAGTCCATGATGGAGGACCCGTCGGGGCGCCCCCGGTAGTAGTACACCGGGCGGTCGACCAGGCTGATGGCGTTGGCCCGCAGCATGCTGGGCAGCGTCACCCAGGAGTCCTCGAAGTGGACGCCCTCGCCGAAGCGCACCCCGAGCCGGCGCAGCAGCCGGGTGCTGAAGAGCTTGTTGCACGCGGATCCGCTGAAGATCAGATCGGGCACGGAGGCGAAGTCGTCGATGCGGCGGTCGCCCTGGCCGAAGTACTGCTTCCACGGGCCGTAGGGCCGGTCGGGAAAGTTCACCAGGTCGCCCACGACCAGTTCGGAGCCGTCCCGCCAGGCCGCCTGGAGCATGTGGGACAGGGCGCGCTCGCCGAGGATGTCGTCGGAGTCGAGGAAGGTGACGTAGGGCGTGGTGACCCGGTCCAGGCCGTTGTTCCGGGCGTTGCCGAGTCCGCCGTTGGTCTGGTGGACGACGGTCACATTGGCGTAGTGCCGGGCGAAGTCGTCGAGGATCCGGGGCGTCTCGTCGGTGGCGCCGTCGTCGACCAGGATGACCTGGGTGGCGGCGAACCCCTCCTGGGCCGCGATCGAGCCGAGGCAGTCGTCCAGGTACTCGGCCACGTTGTAGCAGGGCACGACGACGGCCATCTCAAGGGGATGGTCGAGACGGGCGATCGGCGGGTGGATCCGGTCGCGCCACCACATCCAGGGCGCGTCGGGGTCGTTCTGCGCGGACTCGAAGGTCCTGCGGCCGGCCGTGGCCGCCCGCAGGGCGAGGTTGCCGCTGATCGTGCGGTAGCCCTCCAGCTGCTCCCCGTTCGCCCGGAAGGTCAGCCCGGAGAGGTCCACGTCGCGCACGTTGAGCGGGGAGCGGGACCTGGCCCGGTGCCACTCGACGACGACCGAGACGTTCCAGACCGTGCTCTCGGAGAACCCGTCGCCGAGCACGGCCGGCAGATCGACGGTGCCGCCGAAGCCGACGAACCGTTCGTCGACACCGACGCCGTCGACCGGGACCGTGACGTCCTTCTTCGTGTGCCGGTTGCGTACGGCGAGGGTCAGCCGGAGGTCGTGTCCGGGCTCGATCCGGCCGAACCGGTTGACCAGCCGGCCCTCGAAGCGGAGCTTCCCGTCGGCCACGGACCAGGTGTCGAGCTGGGCGAAGAGCGGTTCCTGGGCGAGCCCGGCCGCCGAGAGGCCCAGCTCCGTCACATCGAGCATGCGCCGGGCGTCCGGCAGGTGCAGATGGTCGCCCGACCAGTACACCCGGCCGTCCTCCTCCACGAGGAAGGACGACAGCACGCTCTTGCGCTGCACGTAGTCGAGCGTGGTGAGCGCGGCCTCGGTCTCCTGGTACATGACGAAGTAGGCCCTGACCCGGTCGACCGGGTCGCACAGCTCGAACGCCTCCTCGCTGATGGAGAAGAGGTAGCTGCCCGCGATCTCGGTGAATCCCTGCTGGAACTCCGGGTCGCCCTCCGCCAGTGCCCGCATGTACAGGCGCAGGTCGTGCGCGAGGAACTTCGAGTCCTTGCGGACCTTGAGCTGCCACAGGCCGCGGTCCAGGAGGAACGCGTCGGTGGCGCGGTGCACCGCGACCCGGTCGCGGATGGAGCGCAGCTCGCCCGTGCGGCCGGTGATCGATCCGCCCCCGGGCTCCCACATCCACCGGTAGACGGGGTCGGTGATGACGGTGATCCCGTCGGCGAGGCAGCCCGCCACGGTGGAGAAGTACGTGTCCTCGTAGAAGACGCCCTCGGGGAACCGGACCCCGCCCGAGCGCAGGAAGTCCACCCGGTACAGCTTGGCCGCCGCGATCGGATCGGTGAGCATCAGCGGGAACTCCGCCAGGCCGGGGACGGTGCGCCCCAGCGCGTACACCTCGGGGGCCCAGCCCTCGCTCTCGCCGGTGGCCCGGTTGACCCGGACGGCCCTGCCCGCGGTGATGTCGCTGCCGCTCTCCAGCGCACCGGCCAGCAGCAGCTCGCAGGCGCGGGGCGGCAGTTCGTCGTCGGCGTCGAGGAACATCACGTACCGGCCCGCGGCCTGTGCGATGCCCAGGTTGCGGGGCGCGCCGACGCCGCCGCTGTTCACGGGCCGGCGGAGCACGCGGACGCGGTTGTTGTTCCCGGCGAAGTTCTTCACGACGTCGAGGGTGCCGTCCGTGGAGGCGTCGTCCACGACGACGACCTCGACCAGCTCGTAGGTCTGGTTGACGGCGGACTGGAGCGCCTTGCCGATCGTCGTGGCCGCGTTGTACGCGGGGATGACGACGGTGACCCAGACGTCGGGGGTGTCCTGTTCGTGGTTCATCCGACGCCCTCCCGGTCTGCCGGGCAGCCGTGGGGCGGTACGGCACCGGGAGCTCCGTGCACCGGCCGGTCGTAGCCCTGCGCCCGCACCTGCTGGTACGCCTGCGTCATCTGCTGGTACGCGGGGGTCGGCAGCGGCTGGAACGTCTGCGTCGGCTGCTGGTCCGGGGCCCCGTACGCGGGGCGGGGCCCGGGGTACGGCTGGAATCCGGGGTCCTCGTGGCCGGGCGGTGCCTGGAACTCCGGGGCGGCGAGCGGGTCGCCCGGCCCGCCCCGGCGGTGCCTGCCCCGGTGGAGGTGGGGGGCGATGGAGCCGGCGCCGGACGGCGGCTGCGCCAGCTCGGCCATCACCTGGGTGAAGTCGCGGGTGGAGAGCCAGAACTTGTACATGATGATCAGCTCGAAGATCCCCAGCAGGATCGCGGAGACGACCGTGGTCAGGAGGATCCGGCCGATCAGCGGTCCGACGATGAAGACGAACATCTGGAACTCGATGCCGCTGACGAGGTGCGGCCTGATCCGGCTGCGCAGCAGTGCCTGCCGCACCCTCAGGTACCAGGGGAAGCGGTGGCGGAACTGTGCGTGCAGGTCGACTACGTGCCCGGTGCCCGCCTGCTCCTTGAGCACGTCCGCCTCCGCCTCGGGGTTCTCCCGCAGCAGGTCCTCCATGAAGCGGATCTGCTGCGCCTCGGGCTCCGCCGGGCCGTCGTCCCCGGCGCGTTCGGCCTCCTGGCGTTCCCGGGTGACCTTCTCGATCCTCGTCCGCATCGACATGCGCATCTTGTAGATCTGCAGGGCGTCGACGTAGCGGAGCATGTCGAGGAAGACGACCAGCAGCGCGGCGAGCAGAAACCTTTCGTCACCGTTGCGCAGGTACTGCCCGCCCATCAGGGCGAGGGCGCAGAAGAGCACCCTGATGCGGTCGAAGACGTAATCCAGCCAGCCGCCGAAGACGGTGCCGTTGCCCTTGAGCCTCGCGAGCTTCCCGTCGATGCAGTCGAGGATGAAGCTCAGGTGGTAGAGCGCCGCCCCGACGATCAGGGACTGCGGGTCGCCCTTGAGGAAGAACCCGGCGGAACCGAGTCCGACGAACAGTGCCGCCCAGGTCACGCGGTTGGGCGTGATGAAGTTGAACCGCGCCATCACGATGAGCATGCGGGTGGCCACGGGATCGACCAGGATCACCGTCCACCAGGCGTCACGCTTCTTGCAGGTGAGCTTCTGGACAGCACGCAAGGACAGCTTGGCCATAACCCCTCAGTCACGAGAACGACAGCGACAGGCCCCCGTCCATCCATACACAGCCGGGGGCAACCGGATGTTCACGAGACTCCCCCGAACCCTTCACATGAAGGATTCGCGGACTTTATCAAAAACTAAACAGGTTTCGGCCAACCCAGTGGCTAAAAAGATCATCAGGGGCGATAAATCGTCACACTGTGTACCAGCGACCGCATTCGAACCCGTCCGACAGTGACTCCCGGTGAGCGAGTCCCAACTGTGATCCGGCTGTGAGCGTCGCCAGGGTGACCACACCCGCACGATCCCGGACAGCTGCGGGCAGCACGGCCGAATCCACCGGAAGGGCGTTCCACCAGACGCCGGCGTCCGCCCGGCCCTCTGCGTGCACCCCCATGGCGCAGGAGCCGCCGGGGCCCGACCGGACCAGCAGGGAGTACGGCCGGCCGGCCGCCTCGACGCCCCGGACCCCGGTGACGGGCCCCGCGCCCTCGTCGGCGCCGCCGAGCGGCACCGGGCCCGTCGCACCGGGCCACCACACGCAGGGCTCGTTGGTCCACAGGTCTCGGAAGAGAACCGTCCCGGGCTCGGGCCCGGGCGCCAACGATCCCGGGCGCGGCGAGAACGGCACCGTCCGGTCCTCGGTCCAGGCGCCGTCGGGCCCCGAGCGGTACCAGCGCAGCACGGCGGCGGAGTCCCTGGCGCGGGCGAAGAGTTCGGTCTCTCCCCCGGCCGTGGTCACGGTGACGAGCTCATCGGCCACGCGGACGCCGCGCAGATGCTGCCAGGGGGTCCAGGTGCCGTCGGCCCCCTGGTGCCGGTAGCTCACGCTGTGCCCGAAGTTGCGTACGAAGACGAAGAGGCCGCCCGTGCCGTCGAAGGCGGCCGCCGGGAAGCCGACCTCCCGGCTGCGGTGCCGGTTGCCGGAGTTGGGGCTGCCCAGGGAGTGCCACGGGGTGAGCGGGTGCCCGGTGCGGTACTGGGTGGCCCGCACCACCGCGACGTCGTCGCCGCCGTCCTTGAGCGGGATCCTGCGGAGTGCGAACAGGTGCGGGAAGCCGTGCATGTCCCGGACCACCCGGAGGCCGGGCATCAGCCGCGGGCCGGGGAGGAGTTCCGGACCCTGCCAGGCCGTGCCGCCCGGTTCGCGCTGCGTCCAGCGCACGACGCCCGCGGCGGAGGGCAGGAAGGCGGAGAGCCTGCCGTCGAATCCCTCGGTCAGCCAGTGCGCAGGGTGCGGGTAGCGCGGCTGCGAAGCGGCGCCGGACCGTTCGTCCGCGCCGGCCCGGTGACAGTCGACGAAGACCGGGGTGCCCGATTCCAGCTGGAGCTCGCGGACCGCGGCCAGCGCGGTGAGCGCGGCGGCGGCGTTCTCGGCCGGCTCGTCGTGGACGGGGAGTTCGCGCTCCTCGTCGTACGACACATGCGCCGGATCGGGATCCGCCAGGCGTACCCGCTGCGGGTTCAGCGTGCGCAGCTCCCGGAGCAGCGCGGCGTGGCCGCCGCCGTCCGGCGCGCCGGCGGTCCGGGGTGCGCCGGTGACCCGGCAGCCGCGCCGTTCCGCGTCGGCGAGCGCGCGATCCAGTGCCGCCCGGCCGTCCCTGCCGTCCTCCTCGACGCAGAGAACGCTCAGCTCAGCGCCGGGCCCCTCCGCCGCGACGAGTGCCACCGCCTCGCGATGGCGTGCGGCGACGATCGTCACCCGCCGGGCCGGACCCGGGGTGTTCACACCCGGCTCCAGTCGCCGAGGGTCAGTCCCTGGCCGTCCTCCTGGCGTGCGACGACCAGCACGCCGTCGGCGCCGAGGGCCGCGAGGACCGTCCTTCCGTGGCCGTCGGCGGCCAGTGCCGGGTCGCCGGCGCAGCTCCTTCCCGTGCCGGTCCACCAGAAGCCGGCCTGCTCGCCCTCGGTCGCGCAGACCCCGAGGCCGACCGTCCCGTCGGCCCCGCGGACCGCGAGCACCGTGCAGTCGAAGCCGTCGACCGTCGTCCGGACGGCGGCGATGCGGCCGTCGGCGGGGTTGCCCCCCAGCGGTACGGGCCGGCCGCCCTCCCGGACCGCGACGACACCGGTCCCCCACGCATCGGTGAGGTAGTACGTCAGCCTGCCCGGCGCGGTCTCCAGCGCGGTCACCGATCCGGGCAGCGGGGGCACGGGCACGTCGTGTGCGCGCTCCAGGGCGCCGCCCGGCTCCGGCTGCCGGAGCCGCAGCGCGGCGGTGCGGGTGGGGACGAGGACCTCCACCAGGCCCGAGGAGGTCGCCGCGGGCACCGGCCCGTCGGTGCCGCCGGAGACCTGGAGCTGCGTCCAGGCCTCCCACCGGCCGCGCTTGTCCTCACGGCGCAGGGCGACGCCGCCCGCTCCGGTGGGTACGCAGACGTGCAGCGCTCCGTCGCGGGCGACGGCGGCGGCCGGGGCACCGGTCGCGACCGCCTGGTCGATCTCCTTGAACGGGTTGCCCAGCGAGCGCCACTGCGTCATCGGGCGGCCCGTCTGGTACTGCGTGGCGTACATGACGTCCACGTTCGTCCAGCCGTCGGCGCGCGGCCGGACCCGGCGCCCCAGCAGATGGGCGTAACGATTCTTCCCCTGCACCACGGTGAGCCGGTCGATGTCCTTCGCGGGCAGGACGTCCGGCCCCGTCCACCGCGGGCCGCCGGGAGCGGACTCGGTCCAGCGCAGCACGGCGCCCTCGACGTGGACGTACGCGGTCAGTCTGCCGTCGTGTCCGATCAGCAGCCAGGGGCCGCCGAGGGCTCGGTCGAGCCGTGCGGAAGCCTCCGCCACGGGCTCGTCGCGCTGCTTCGCCTCACGCGGGGAGGTGTTGCGCATCGCTGTTCGTCACCCTCCCTGTGAGCAGGCCCGTGCAGGTCACGGGCGCTGGATCGAGACATCATAAACAAGCCACGGCATGCTCAGGCCGGGCCGTCGGCACCAGCCGGGCGGCGCGCCGCGGGATGCCCGAGGCACCAGCCCTCCCACGCGGAGGCGACCATCTCGCGGACGTCGTGCCGGGCGGACCAGCCCAGCTCGGCACGGATCCGGTCGGCCGAGGCGACCACACTGGCCGGGTCTCCCGCCCTGCGCGGCGCCGAGACCGGGGCCGCCTCGGCGCCGTACCCCGTCACCTCACCGATCAGTTCGATCATCTCGCGCACCGAGACGCCCTCGCCCCGGCCGATGTTGACGGTCAGGTCGGTGCCCGGCTCCCGGCCGAGGAGGGCCCGCGCCGCGGCGAGGTGCGCCGAGGCGATGTCGTCGACGTGGATGTAGTCGCGTACGCAGGTGCCGTCCGCGGTGTCGTAGTCGTCGCCGAAGACCACCGGGGCCGCCCCCTGCGTCAGCCTCTCGAAGACCATGGGCACCAGGTTGTGGACACCTGTGTCGGCGAGGGCGGGGGTGGCCGCCCCGGCCACGTTGAAGTACCGCATCGAGGCGGTCGCGATGCCATGCGCCTTCCCGGCGGCACGCACCATCCACTCGCCCGTCAGCTTGGTCTCGCCGTACGGGTTGATCGGGGCGCACGGGGTCGATTCCGTGACGAGCGGCACGTCGGGCATGCCGTAGACGGCCGCCGACGACGAGAAGAGGAACGCCCGCACCGCGTTGTCCGCGGCGGCCTCCAGCAGGGTCCGCAGGCCCTGCACGTTCTCCCGGTAGTAGAACAGCGGGCGCTCGACGGACTCCGCCACCTGCTTCTTCGCGGCGAGGTGGACCACCCCGCGCACCGGGAACTCGGCGAAGGCGTGCCGCAGGCGGTCCGCGTCGAGGGTGGAGCCCCGGATGAACGGGACGTCCGCGGGCAGGCGCGAGCGGTCGCCCGTGGAGAGGTCGTCGTACACGGCGACCGATTCGCCGGCCTCGTGCATGGCGCGGACGACGTGCGCTCCGATGAAGCCCGCCCCACCCGTGATCAACCAAGTCATGAACGAATAGTAGTTCGGGCTGCACAGATCATGATTCCGGGGGCCAAAACACCCATTCGCACGATCCTCTGTTCTATAGTGCACGCTCAGCCATGCACGCACGGACCGGCCGCACCCCCCACCCGAGTCCCACGCACTCCACGGTCCGTCTCGGGCCACGAGATTTGAGGACTCCACACGATGAGCCACGACGGCATGTCACAGGGCACCCGTGAGGGGCGTTCGGCCTCCCGCGGCGGCGGACGGAAACAGCGGGGAGGCCCTCGCAGGCGCCGCCGCGGCCTCAAGATCACCCTCGGCGTCCTGCTCGTCCTGCTGCTCGCCGCCGGTGGCACCGTCTACTGGCTCTACAGCCGCCTCGACGGGAACATCCAGGGCGTGGACATCGACAAGGCGCTCGGTGAGGACCGTCCCGAGAAGCTGCCGACCAGCGGCCAGAACCTGCTGGTGCTCGGCTCCGATTCGCGGGCCGGTGCCGAGAACAAGGAGCTGGGCGGCGGCGGTGACGTCAGCGGTGCCCGGTCCGACACCGCGATGGTGGTGCACATTCCCGAGGGCCGCTCCAGGGCGGTCGCCGTCTCCATACCCCGCGACACCCTGGTCACCCGGCCCGAGTGCACCAAGGCGGACGGCTCGACGGTGCCGTCGGCGAACCGCGTGATGTTCAACTCCGTCTACTCCCAGGTCGGTCCGGCCTGTGTGGTCAAGACCGTCGAGAAGATGTCCGAGGTCCGGATCGACCACTACCTGGAGATCAACTTCGCCGGGTTCAAGGATCTGGTGGACGCCATCGGGGGCGTCACCGTCGATGTCCCGCAGGACATCCACGACAAGTCCTCCGGCCTCGACCTCACCAAGGGCACGCACAAGCTCGACGGCACCGAGTCCCTCGCCTACGTCCGTACGCGCCACGGCATCGGGGACGGCAGCGACCTCGGCCGGATCGGGCTCCAGCAGCAGTTCCTGCTCGCCCTGCTGAGCGAGGTCAAGTCGCAGGACCTGCTGGGCAGTCCGGCCAGGTCGTACCGGATCGCCAGCTCGGCGACCAGGTCGCTGACCACCGACGCGGGGCTCGCCTCGCTCAAGTCCCTCGCGGAGTTCGGGCGTTCGATGAACGGCGTGGACCCGGGCAACATGGAAACGATCATGCTTCCGGTGGCGTACGACAAGCAGGACCGCAACCGGGTGGTGGCGGCCGAGCCGCAGGCCGGCGAACTCTGGAAGGCGATCCGCCAGGACGGCACGATCCCGGAGTCCGCGAAGAAGTCCCCCGCCACCGGCGGCTGACGACGGCCGACGGCCGGTGCGCCCGGCACCCCGTCGCGCACCGGCCCGTCTAGGAGCGGCGGCCGACGGGGTCGTTGATCCGGCTGTGGCCGCGTCCGTAGGCGAAGTAGACGACCACGCCGACGACCATCCAGATGCCGAACCGCAGCCAGGTCTCCGCGGGCAGATTGAGCATCAGCCACACCGACGCGATCACCGAGAGGACGGGGATCAGCGGTACCCACGGGGTACGGAAGGCGCGGTGGAGGTCGGGGCGGGTGCGGCGCAGCACCATGACGCCCAGGGCCACGACGACGAAGGCGAAGAGCGTGCCGATGTTCACCAGCGTCGCCAGCTCGTTGATGCTGGTGAATCCCGCGACGATCGCGATGATCACGCCGAGCAGGATGGTCGGGCGGTACGGGGTGCCGAACTTCGGGTGGGTCTTGGAGAAGAACCTCGGGAGCAGCCCGTCGCGGCTCATCGCGAAGAAGACCCGGGTCTGTCCCAGCAGCAGGATCAGACAGACCGTGGTGAGACCGATCGCGGCACCGAAGCTGATCAGCCCGGCGTAGACGGGATGGCCGACGGCCTTGAAGGCGTCCGCCAGCGGGGCCTCCACCGACAGTTCGGTGTAGTGCTCCATGCCCGTGACCACCAGGGACACGGCGACGTAGAGCACGGTGCAGATGAAGAGCGAGGCCAGGATGCCGCGTGGCATGTCACGTTGCGGAAGCTTGGTCTCCTCGGCGGCGGTGGCCACCACGTCGAAGCCGATGAAGGCGAAGAAGACGACGGAGGCGGCGGTGAAGATGCCCATGACGCCGAAGTTGGTGGGGGCGTAACCGAACATCAGCTGGACCAGCGGTGCGGTCAGCCCGGAACCCGAGGTCTGCGGCTGTGCCTCCGGGATGAACGGCGAGTAGTTCGCGGCCTTCACGAAGAACAGCCCCGCGACGATCACGATCAGGACCACCGCGATCTTGATGGCGACGACGACGGTGGTGACCCGGGCGGACAGCTTCATGCCGAGCACCAGCACCACGGTCAGGACCAGCACCAGGGCGAAGGCCAGGATGTCGAAGCCGAATCCTTTCGCCACATCCGTTCCGGAGAGCACGTCGGGCATGTGCCAGCCGAAGTTGTCCATCAGTGAGCGGACGTAGCCGGACCAGCCGACCGCCACCACCGCCGTGCCCAGCGCGAATTCCAGCACCAGGTCCCAGCCGATGATCCAGGCGACCAGTTCGCCGAGCGAGGCGTAGGAGAACGTGTAGGCGGAGCCGGCGACCGGGACGGTGGAGGCGAACTCGGCGTAGCAGAGCGCCGCCAGCGCGCAGACGACACCGGCGACGACGAAGGCGAGTGCGGTGGCGGGGCCCGCCGTTTCCTTGGCCACCTTGCCGGTGAGGACGAAGATGCCGGTGCCGATGATGACGCCCACTCCGAAGACCGTGAGGTCCAGGGCGGAGAGGGACTTGCGCAGCGCGTGCTCCGGCTCCTCGGTGTCGCGGATGGACTGCTCGACCGTCTTGGTCCGGAACAGTCCGTCGCTGCTGGGTGGTGTGTCCTGCTGGGCAGTCACCGGCGTACCTCCACGCACTCGTCGTGTACGCCATGATTGGGACCGCACCGGCGGCACACCGCTGCGCACCGGGCGACTTCACGCGAATGGGCCGGTCGGACCACCCGTACAGGGTGACCCGACCGGCCCATCGGCCGTACCGGTGTCAGTCGCGGGCGGGCTCGATCACGGAGCGGCTGTCGGCGCCGCTCTCGAAGCGGCCGTCCAGCTTGGCGACCAGGCCGGTGACCTGGCGGGCGATGTCCGGCGCGGTCAGCCCGATCTCGGCCATGACCTCCTTGCGGGAGGCGTGGTCGAGGAAGCGGGGCGGGATGCCGAAGTCGCGCAGCGGCACGTCGACCCCGGCGTCGCGCAGGGCCTGGGCCACGGCGGAGCCGACGCCGCCGGCCCGGCTGTTGTCCTCGACGGTGACGACGACCCGGTGCCGCTCGGCGAGCGGGGCCATGGCCTCGTCGACGGGCTTGACCCAGCGGGGGTCGACGACGGTCGTCGAGATGCCCTGGGCCTCCAGCAGCTCGGCGATCTCCAGGCACATCGGGGCGAGTGCGCCGACGGAGACCAGCAGTACGTCCGGACGGGTGGTGCCGGGCTCGCGCAGCACGTCCATGCCGCCGACCCTGCCGACGGCCTTGACCGCCGGGCCTACCGCGCCCTTGGAGAAGCGGACCACGGTCGGTGCGTCGTCGACCTCGACGGCCTCGCGGAGCTGGGCGCGGACCTGGTCGGCGTCGCGCGGGGCGGCGATCCGCAGGGTGGGCACGCACTGCAGGATCGACATGTCCCACATGCCGTTGTGCGAGGCGCCGTCGGTACCGGTGACTCCGGCCCGGTCCAGGACGAAGGTCACACCGCACTTGTGCAGCGCGACGTCCATCAGGACCTGGTCGAAGGCGCGGTTGAGGAAGGTGGCGTACACCGCGAAGACGGGGTGCAGTCCGCCGGTGGCGAGGCCGGCCGCGGAGACCGCGCCGTGCTGCTCGGCGATGCCGACGTCGTAGATCCGGTCCGGGAAGGCCTTCTCGAACTTGGTCAGGCCGACCGGCTGGAGCATGGCCGCGGTGATCGCGACGATGTCCTCGCGCTCCTTGCCGAGCTTGACCATCTCCTCGCCGAAGACGGAGGTCCAGTCGAGGCCGGAGGTGGCGACCGGGAGGCCGGTGTCGGGGTGGATCTTGCCGACGGCGTGGAAGCGGTCCGCCTCGTCGAGCAGGGCGGGGGTGTAGCCGCGGCCCTTCTCGGTGAGGCAGTGCACGATGACGGGTCCGCCGAAGCGCTTGGCGCGCTGGAGCGCGGACTCCAGGGCCTCGATGTCGTGGCCGTCGATCGGGCCGACGTACTTCAGGCCGAGGTCCTCGAACATGCCCTGCGGGGCGATGAAGTCCTTCAGCCCCTTCTTGGCGCCGTGCAGTGTCTCGTACAGCGGCTTCCCGACGACGGGGGTGCGCTCCAGGAGGTCCTTGCCGCGGGCCAGGAAACGCTCGTAGCCGTCGGTGGTGCGCAGCGTCGCGAGGTGGTTGGCGAGACCGCCGATGGTCGGCGCGTAGGAGCGCTCGTTGTCGTTGACGACGATGACGAGCGGGCGGTCCTTGGCGGCGGCGATGTTGTTCAGCGCCTCCCAGGCCATGCCGCCGGTGAGTGCGCCGTCACCGATGACCGCGACGACGTGGTCGTCCTTGCCCAGCACCTCGTTGGCCTTGGCGAGGCCGTCGGCCCAGCCGAGGACCGTGGAGGCGTGCGAGTTCTCGATGACGTCGTGCTCGGACTCGGCACGGGAGGGGTAGCCGGAGAGGCCGCCCTTGCTCTTGAGCTTCGAGAAGTCCTGCCGGCCGGTGAGGAGCTTGTGCACATAGCTCTGGTGGCCGGTGTCGAACAGCACCTTGTCCTTCGGCGACTCGAAGACCCGGTGCAGGGCGATGGTCAGCTCGACCACACCCAGGTTGGGGCCGAGGTGGCCACCGGTCTTCGATACGGCGTCGACCAGGAAGGTCCGGATCTCTTCGGCGAGCTGGTCCAGCTGCTCGGGAGTGAGCCGGTCCAGGTCACGCGGTCCACCGATGCGGGTCAGCAGAGCCACCCGTGCCTCCTTGCGTATTGAGCTGGTCGAGCATGCCGATCCGATGAGTCTAATGTTCCGTCCGCCGTCGCGGGCATCGGGCGGGGACAGTACGGGGAGAGTGCTGTCACACCCCGTGCTCCGCACCGGCCGGTGCCCGGCACCGCGTCGGGGGCGCCGGGCACTGGACCGTGCAGGTGTGATATTGCAGTGTGATGTACGGGGTTTCGCGCGGGGCTTGCTACGCGCGGCCCGCGGTCTTCTGCGTGCGGCGGGAGACCGAGTCGATGACCACGGCGGCCAGCAGCACCGCGCCGGTGATCATGTACTGGATGGCGTTGGCCATCCCGATCATGTTCAGGCCCTGCTGGATCGACTGGATCACGATCATGCCGAGCAGCGCCGACCAGACCTTGCCCCGGCCGCCGAAGAGGCTGGTGCCGCCGATGACGGCGGCCGCGATGACCAGCATCAGGGTGTTGCCGCCGCCGACGCTCTTGGTGGCACCGCCGGAGAGGCTGGCGATGAACAGGCCGCCGAAGGCGCCCAGCATTCCGGAGAGCGCGAAGACGATGATCCGGATCCGGTCGACGTCGATACCGGCGCGGCGTGCCGCCTCCGGGTTGCCACCGACCGCGAAGACCTGGCGGCCGAAGGTGGTCCGGCGGGCCACGAAGTCCGCGACGATGAGCACGGCGAGGAAGATCACCAGGGCCAGCGGCAGGCCGCGGGCGCCGGAGGGCTCGTTCAGGACGTACGCGACGGCGAAGCAGAGGACCGCGACGATGCCCGTGCGGAGCAGGACCTCGGTGGTGGGGCGGGCGGGCAGGCCCGCGGCCCCGCGGCGCCGGCTGTCCATCAGGAGCGAGGCGGCGTAGGCGAGGACGGCGACCAGGGCGACACCGTAGGCGACGGCCTTGTCCTCGAAGAAGTAGTTGGTGAGGTTCTCGACGATGCTGCCGGACGGGGTGTTGATGGAGCCCTCACCGCCCATCATCCACTCCTGCAGCCCGCTCCAGCCGAGGAAACCGGCCAGGGTGACGACGAAGGCCGGCACACCGATCTTGGCGAAGAAGAAGCCGTGCAGCGCGCCGAGCACCATGCCGGAGAGCACCGCGACGAGCACCGCCGACCAGTCGTTCCAGCCGTGGTTGACGCTGAGCACGGCCCAGACGGCCGCACCGACACCCGCGACCGAGCCGACGGACAGGTCGATCTCACCGAGCAGCAGCACGAAGACGATGCCGACCGCCATGATGCCGAGGCCGGAGCTGTAGACGGCGACGTTGGCGATGGAGCTGGCGGAGAGGAAGTTGCTGTTCTGGAACTGGAAGACGACCGCGATGACGATCAGGCCGACCAGGACCGGCAGCGAGCCGAGCTCGCCGCCGCGCACCTTGCGGGTGAACTCGGACCAGTAGCCCTTGAAGCCCTCCTCGCGGACGAGCAGGCGCGGGTCGACCGCGGGGGCGGGGGCCGCCGACGGCTCGGCCTGCGGTGCCGCCGCGGCGGACTCCTCGGCGGCGGGCTTCTCGGTGGGGGTTTTGGGGGTCTTGGCGAGGTCGCTCACTTCGCGTCCTCCTTCGTGGCTGTGCGTGCCTGGCGGCGCGTGACGGCATTGTCGGTGGCACCGGTGATCGCGGAGATGATCTCCTCGTGGGACGTGGTCGCCACGTCGAAGACCCCGTTGTTGCGGCCCAGCCGCAGCACCGCCACCCGGTCGGCGACGGCGCGCACGTCGGCCATGTTGTGACTGATGAGGATGACGCCGTGGCCGCGCTCGCGCAGCCGCTCGACGAGGTCGAGGACCTGGGCGGTCTGCTCGACGCCGAGTGCGGCGGTCGGCTCGTCGAGGATGACGACCTTGGGGTCACCGATCAGGGCGCGGGCGATGGCCACGACCTGGCGCTGACCGCCGGAGAGCGAGGCGACCGGGATGCGGACGCTGGGTATCCGGATGGACAGCGTGTCGAGCAGTTCCTTGGCGCGCTTCTCCATCCCGATCTCGTCGAGGACGGAGGCCTTGCGCAGTTCGCTGCCGAGGAAGAGGTTGGCGACCACATCGAGGTTGTCGCAGAGCGCCAAGTCCTGGTAGACGGTGGCGACTCCGAGCTCCTGGGCGTCGTTCGGCCGGTTGATGCGGACCGGTGCGCCCTCCCACTCGATGGCGCCTTCGTCGATCGGGTGGACACCCGAAATGGTCTTGACGAGGGTCGACTTGCCGGCGCCGTTGTCGCCGACCAGGGCGACCACTTCGCCGGAGCGAATCTCCAGGTCCACATCGGTGAGCGCCTGGACGGCGCCGAACCGCTTGGAGATTCCGCGCAACGCCAGCACGGGCGTAGCGGACACGTGAATCATCTCCTTCGCCGCCTGACCGGCGGGGATGGTGCTGCTGAGCACAGGGGCAGTGCCGGTCGCCGGACCACCGGGGTGGCCGGGAGGTCTCCGGGGGGCTGTCCTGGTGAGCGCCGTCGCCGGGGGACGAGGGCGCACCGAGAACCGGAGCCGGTGGGAAGTCCGGGGCCGGTGATCGGTCCGGAACCGGCATGGGGTCGGGACCACCGGGCGCCCCGGGGCCTGTGAGCGGCCCGGGACGGCAGGAGGTCCGCGATCGGGGAGAAGTCCGGCGCCCGCCCCTGCTTGCGGGGCATTGGACGGGGCGGGTGCCGGACCGGACCGGGGGTGACGCTTGCCGGCGGCGGCTTACTTGATGCCGGCGGCGTCACAGGCCGCCTTGTACTGGGCGGTGCAGATCTCCTCGACCTTGTAGACCTTGTCGGCCACGATCGTGGAGGCGATGTTCTCCTTGGTCACGACCGAGGCGTCGTACAGCTTCGACGGGGTGCCCTTGAACTCGCCCGAGAGGCTGTCGACCTTGACCGGGGCCAGGTCGTCGATCTTCTTCCCCTTGAGCAGCCGGACGGCGATCTCGGCGGTGGTCTCGGCCTCCGGCTTGATCTGCTTGTAGATCGAGAAGGCCTGCTCTCCCGCGAGGATGCGCTGCAGACCGGCGAGCTCGGAGTCCTGACCGCCGACCGGGATCTTCACGCCCTGCTTCTTCAGGGCCGTGATGATGCCGCCGGCCATGCCGTCGTTGGCGGAGTAGACGCCCTGGAAGCCGTTCTTGCCCAGGGAGTCGATGGCCGCTCCCATCTTCTTGTTGGCCTCGTCCGCCGACCAGTCCGGGATGTCCTGCTCATAGACGACCTTCTTGACCTGCTTGTCGAGGACGCTGTGCGCGCCCTTCTTGAAGAAGGGGGCGTTCGG
The DNA here is from genome assembly GCF_038448545.1 of Streptomyces sp. CLV115. Taxonomy (NCBI): domain Bacteria; kingdom Bacillati; phylum Actinomycetota; class Actinomycetes; order Kitasatosporales; family Streptomycetaceae; genus Streptomyces; species Streptomyces sp. CLV115. The sequence goes on along the minus strand of NZ_JBCEWQ010000001.1, from coordinate 159,241 downwards.
GTCGGTCGGCGAGCCGTTGATCATGACAACGTTGCTGTCCTTGGCCTTGGCGCCCATCGCCTTGACCAGCGCCTCGCCCTGGAGCTGGCCGATCTTCTCGTTGTCGTACGAGACATAGGCGGAGATCGGGCCCTCGGCGAGACGGTCGTACGCGACGACCTTGACGTCCTTCTTCGCGGCCTGCTGGACCCAGGACTTCGCGGCCTTGTAGTCGACGGTGTCCAGGATGATGACCTTCACACCCTGCGTGACGAGCGCGTCGAACTGCTTCTTCTGGGTCTCGCTGTCCTGCGCGGCGTTGTTGTACTTGACCTTGCAGTCGGAGCACAGCGCCTCGATCTTCGCCTCCATGATGGGGCGGTCGAACGTCTCGTAACGCGTGGTCTTGTTCTCCGGCAGGAGCAGGCCGATCGTCTTGCCGTCGCCGCCGCTGCCGGAGTCCTTGTCGTCACCGGCCTTGCCACACGCCGCGAGGGAGACGGCCATGGAGAGTGCGGCCGTGCCTATGACGATGCGTCGCGTCGTTGCGTTCATTACGGGTTGCCTCCCTGACGAGGCCGCAACGTTGCGGCCGAGGTGGCTGGCAGTCAACTCGGCTGCAACGTCAGCGTCAAGGAGTAAATCCTTAACGAGATGACAACGGTGCCATTCGTTATCTAAGTGAAGGCAGGAGTGGCTTTCGGCAGGGTGCTCTCCAAAAGGGTTGAATCACCCATCTCGCTGAGCACCAGGGCCAGTGCGCCCAGCACTTCGGCCCGACCGCCCAGTGCGCCGGGCAGCACCGAGAGCTGCCGGGCGGCGCTCGGAATGGCGTAGCGGGAGACCGAGTCGCGGATCGGCCCGAGCACCAACTCGCCCGCCTCGGCGAGCGATCCGCCGAGCACCACCCGGCTGGGGTTGAGCAGATTGCAGAGGTTGGCCACTCCGCTGCCGATGTGCCGCCCGACGTCGCCGATCACCCGGCGGCAGCCCGGATCGCCCTCGCGGGCCAGCTGGACCACGCGTTCCATGGTGAGGTCGGGGCCGTGGCTGGGCTGGAGCAGCGGCAGGACGTACCGGGCGGCCGTGAAGGTCTCCAGGCAGCCGCGGTTGCCGCAGCGGCAGACCGGGCCCGACTCGTCGAGCGTGATGTGCCCGATCTCGCCGGCCGTGCCGCCCGGACCCCGGTAGATGCGCCCGTCGATCACCAGACCGGCGCCGACCCCGCTGGCCACCTTGATGTACGCGAGGTCCTTGACGCCCCGGCCGCTCCCCCACACCAGCTCGCCGAGCGCCCCGAGGTTGGCGTCGTTGTCGACGTACACCGGCACGCCGAGCCGGCCCGCCAGCTCCTTGCTGGGGTTGATCCCCGTCCAGCCCGGCAGGATCGACGTGGAGCCCAGCGTGCCGGACTCCACGTCGATCGGGCCGGGTACACCGAGGCCCACCCCGATCACCTTGTCCGCGCTGATCCCGGTGGTCTCGATCAGCCTCCTGACCAGCTGCTCCGCCCGCCCGAACCCCTGCGCGGACGAGGCGTCGACGTCCAGCGGCTCGGCCTCCTCGGCCAGCACCTGGTGGGCCAGGTTGCCGACCGCCACCCGCAGGTGCGTATGGCCGAAGTCGACGCCGATCACGATGCCCGCGTCACCGCTGAGCGAGACGCTGCGGGCCCGGCGGCCGCCCGCCGAGGTGGGGGTCACCTCGACCGTGCCCCCGTCCTTCAGTTCACGAACGATGTTGGAGACGGTGGCCGCTGACAGGCCGGTGCTCCGTGCGATCTCCGCCTGGGTGAGCGAACCGGCCATGCGTACCGCACGCACGACCCGCTCAAGGTTGGCGCGATGCAGAGATGTCTGCGACCCCGGAGTCTCCATCGACTCTCTCACTCCTACCGTTTTCTCTAACATGTGAACTCTAAGCTGAGCGTTTTGCGGCACCCCCCGTCAAGACCTTGAGCAAGCGAAGCCTCCGATGAGCACCGCGGGACGGCCCCGCGGACGCGCGAACCGCCCGCCGGCGCGTGGCCGACGGGCGGTTCGTGGGTACGGGGGCGGGGTGGTGCCGGGCGGCTACTTCACCGCGCCCGCGGTGAGGCCGGCGACGACCTGGCGCTGGAAGATGATGTAGGCCGCGAGGACCGGCAGCATCGCCATCACCAGACCGGCGAAGAGCCCGGACCAGTCGCCCTTGTACCCCTGGCTGGTGGCCAGTTCGACCAGCCCCTGGGAGAGCACCCGGTATTTCGGTTCGGTGTTGAGCACCGTCGGCAGCATGTACTGGTTCCACTGACCGAGGAAGTTGAAGATACCGACGCTGATCAGGCCGGGCTTCGCCATCGGCAGCATCACCTGGAAGAACGTCCGGGTGTGCGAGGCACCGTCGAGCATCGCCGCCTCCGCCACCGAGCTCGGCAGGGTACGGAAGAACGAGGTGAGGAAGAAGACGGTGAACGGCAGCGAGTACGCGATGTAGACCATGATCAGTCCGTGCCGCGTGTTCAGCAGGGCCATGTTGTTCATGACGAAGAACAGCGGGACCAGCGCCAGGATGATCGGGAAGCTCATCCCGCCGATGAACAGGAAGTAGATGAAGCGGTTGCCGGGGAAGTCGAACCGCGCCAGTACATACGCCGCCATCGAGCCGAGCAGCAGGGTGCCGACGAGCGAACAGCCCACCACCACGATGGTGTTGAAGAAGTAGTCGCTCATGTGCGCCTGGCTCCAGGCACGCGACCAGTTCTCGAAGTGCAGCTTGTCGGGCAGCGCCCACGGCGTCGACAGGATCGAGTCGTCCGTCTTGAACGACGCCATCACCGCCCAGAGCAGCGGCAGGACGACCAGGATCGCCCAGATGATCAGCACACCGTGCGAGAAGACGTTGAGGACCTGGCCCTCACTGCTCTTCTCCTTGGCGGCGGGTGCGGGCGCCTTGGCCACCGGAGCCGGGTCCGCGGCCGGGGCCGCGGGGGGAGTGTCAGTCGTCTTCACGTGTACTCACCTCGTACTGTCGAGCCGGACACGGAGGCCGACCTGTGGTGCCTGCTGGGGGTCCGGGAACCGTCTCCCGGGAATCGCAGCATCAGAACTCCAGCCGATCACGCCGGCCCAGTCGCATCACGATGGCGGCGAAGGCCATGGTGACGATGAGCAGTCCGACACCGATCGTCGTCGCGTAGCCGGCCTGCCCGTCGCGGAAGGCCGTCTGGTACACGTACAGCGGCAGGACGGTGGTCGAGTAGTCGGGGCCACCGGGGCCCACGGTCATGACCTGCACGGCGGTGAACGCCTCGACGCCGAGGGCCAGAATTCCCATGTAGACCCAGCCCGACTGCACCGTGTCCCAGAGCAGCGGAAGGGTGATCTTGAAGAACGTGGTGAAGCGGTTGGCGCCGTCGAGCAGCGCCGCCTCGTAGAAGTCCTTCGGGATGGAAGCCATTCCGGCCGAGAACAGAACGACGAAGAATCCGACCGTCGACCAGATCAGCACCGACATGACGCAGACCAGCGCGAGAGACGGGTCGCCCAGCCAGTCCGGCTGGATGGAACCCAGTCCGATCGCCTTCAGTGTCGAATTCAGCATCCCGCTCGTGGGGTTGAATGCGAACTGGAAGAGCAGGGCCACGATGACGATCGAGAGCACCTGCGGGAAGAAATAGGCGATCTTGTAGAAACTTGAGCCGCGCACGCCGGAGACCGCGGCGTTCTTGCGCCGCCGGCCCCCGACATTGAGCATGAAGGCGAAGAAGAGCGCCAGACCCAGCGTCACCAGCGGCAGCAGCAGCACGAGCAACACGCTGTGCTGCAACGACTTCCAGAAGATGTCGTCCTTCAGCATCCTCGTGTAGTTGTCGAACCCGACCATCTTGAAGTCCGGGCTCAGGCCGGTCCAGTCCGTGAACGAGTAGTAGATGGACTGGATGAACGGCCAGATGACGAAGACCGCGTACAACGCGAGTGGGACTACCAGGAATCCCACGATGAAACGGTACTTGCCGTGCTGCATCGTTTACCGACCCCGATCTTTCTGCGGGTGCCGCCGCTGGTGACGGTTGCTCACTGGTGCTTGTAGTGCTTGATGGACTGGTCCTTGGCCGCCGCGTCCGCGAAGGCCTGGATCTTCTTGATGGCTTCCGCCGGGGTCGCGCGGCCGGCCATCATCTCGCCGATACCGGCGACACCGATCTGCTCCTTCTGGAGCTTCACGTACCAGTCCTGCAGACGCGGGTTCACCACGTTGTCGCCGGCCTTCTTCAGCGAGTCGACGCCGGACTGCATGGCGGTCGACAGGGTCAGACCGTCGGTGCCGCCGTTGAACGCGCTGAGCGACTTGACCTGCTTGGTGAAGTTCTTCGAGGACTCCTCGGAGAGCATGATGCGCAGCTGCTCCATGCCGCCCTGCGGGTTCTTCGCGTTGGCCGGGACGATGAAGGGCTCGCCGCCGGAGGCCCAGATGGTGCCGAACGGCATCTTGTCGGACGAGTCCAGGCTGGACGGCGCCGCGACCATCATCTTGAAGTCCTTGGGCGTGGTGGGCGCGGCCTCGTTCTCCACCCACGAACCGTTCGGGAGGAAGAGCGCCTTGCCCTTGGTCCACTCGGTCTGCGACTGGATGTGGGTCAGACCGGGGGTGCCCTTGAGGATGTACCCCTTCTTGTACAGCTCGTAGTACGCCTCGAAGGCCGCCTTGACCGCGGGGTCCTTCCAGGCGTTCGGCTCCAGGTTGTCGATCTTGTCGAGAACCTCCCGGCCACCGATCTTGCCGATGAACGGGTAGAGCGAGAACGGCAGGTAGTACGGGTACTTACCGGCGTACGTCCAGCCCGCGATGCCCTGCTTCTTCGCCTTCGCGCAGAGCGCGAGCATGGCGTCCCAGTCCTCCGGGTACTCCGCGTCGAGCTTCTCCAGCGCGGTCTGCGAGTACCAGACGCCGTACACGGTGTACGCGTAGTACATGATCCAGACCGGGTCGCCGTCGAACTGACCCATCTCCAGGACACCGGGGCGCAGCGTGTCGCGGACCTTCTTGCTCGGGTCGTCGATGGACGGGGCGTCCATCAGCGGCGTCAGGTCGAGCAGCTGCTTCTTGCCGACCAGGACACCCATGTCCATCTGCTCGGCGCCGGAGTTGTCGATCAGGTCCGGCGGGGTGCCGCCGTTGAAGCGGGGCTGCAGCTGCGACTGGATCTTCTGGGTCGCGACGTGCTTGACCTTCGGGGCCTTCGGGAACGCCGCGCTGTACTTCTTCTCCGCGTCGATCGCGTACTGCTGGCCGAAGCCGCCGTCGAAGATGACCACCTCGAGCGGGGCCGTCTCGTTCACGCCGAGCGGGTTGGCCTTGGTGACCTTGCCCTTGTCGACCTTCTTGTCGCTGCTGCTGTCGCCGCTGGCGCACGCCGACAGGAAGCCCATCGCCGGAACGCTGATCAGGCCGAGTGCGGCCGATCGCTTGATCACATCGCGACGGCCAAGGCCCTCATTCTTGTGGGCGGAGGTGGATCCCATGCTCAAGTCCTCGCCTTCTCCAGGACTCAGGCGGTGTGTACCGGTCGCCCGTAGAAATTCGCCTCAGGCGAAGGGCCCCGCCACCGCGGTCAGTTGCGCTTGGGTGGTGCTGATTTCAGGCTAGCCATGTGCAGTGGGGGGATTGGGGAGACCGGGCATCGGACGCACCCGTCGTGCTGTCCTCGGCCCTTCCCCCGGGTCCCCCTTGTCCGCGTCGCCGGAAAAGCTGTGCGGACGCCGACAGGTATAGTCCACTTCCGGTCGACTGAGCAAGATCGAATGCGAGTTTGAGCAGCAGTCTTTCCCGAGTTGAGACCTCGCGGATACATGGCCCCCGCACGCTCTTGGCCCGGGTGTAACGATTTCCGCATTCCGGTCGATTCGGCTTGCGCTTCCCACCCAACACCCTTGACACATCGCGGCACTTGGCTCCCTACTGGACCTTGCGCATCTCTCTGACAACGTTGTCCGGATGCACTCCTCGGGAGGAATGGCTCGGCATGCAGCCCCGACATGGTTCTCGCACGAGACAAAGCCGTACGGCCGCGCTGATCGCGGCTTCACTCGTTCTGGTCGTGACCGCCCCCTCCGTCGCCGCCGCGCAGTCGGCCGGCACACACGAAAAGGGCCGGCCACCTTCGGGAGACCGGACATTCAGCTCGTCGTTCGAAGCGGACGAAAAGCAGCCGGACTGGCGCAACACCGTAGAAGAGGGTCCGGACGGAAAGAAGCGGTCATCGGGTGTCGATGGCGGCTTCTCCACAGGAATACCGGGCAATGTGACCGACAAGGTGACAGATGTCCGCGCCAGTGGCGAGAACACCGGCGGCGGAGAGGTCAAGGAAAACCTGATCGACGGGGAATCCGGCACCAAGTGGCTGGCCTTCGAACCCACCGGCTGGGTCGAATTCGACCTGGACGAACCGGTCAAGGTCGTGACATACGCTCTGACTTCGGCCAATGACCACGCCGAACGCGACCCGAAGGACTGGACCCTCCAGGGCTCCGCCGACGGCAAGGACTGGCAGGACCTCGACTCCCGGACCGGCCAGACGTTCACCGAGCGGTTCCAGACGAAGTCGTACGATTTCACCTCTGACACCGCATACCAGCACTTCCGTCTTCAGATCGCGAAGAACAACGGCGCCTCGGACGCCACCCAGCTCGCCGACGTCCAGTTCTCCGACGGCGACACCTCCACCCCGGCCCCGGACGAGATGCGCAGCCAGGTCGACCGCGGCCCCTCCGGCTCCCCCACCGCCAAGGCAGGCGCGGGCTTCACCGGAAAGCGGGCCCTGCGGTACGCCGGTACGCACAAGGCGGACGGCCGGGCGTACTCGTACAACAAGGTCTTCGACGTGAACACGGCTGTCACCCGTGACACCTCACTGTCGTACCTGGTCTATCCCCAGATGGGCGAGACCGACCTCTCCTACCCGGCGACCCATGTCTCGGTGGACCTGGCGTTCACGGACGGCACGTATCTGAGCGATCTGCGGGCCACCGACAGCAACGGCGGGCTGCTCACCCCGCAGGGCCAGGCCGACGCCAAGCGGCTGTACGTCAACCAGTGGAACAAGGTCGAGTCGACGATCGGCACGGTCGCGGCGGGCAGGACCGTCGACCGGATCCTGGTGGCGTACGACTCCCCCAAGGGCACGGCGAAGTTCCAGGGCTGGATCGACGACATCGAGATCGCCCCGAAGCCCGCCGAGAAGCGCCGGGCGCATCTGTCCGACTACGCGTCGACGGTCCGCGGCACCAACTCCAGCGGCGCCTTCTCCCGGGGCAACAACTTCCCCGCCACCGCGGTCCCCAACGGCTTCAACTTCTGGACGCCGGTCACCAACGCCGGCTCGACGAGCTGGCTGTACGACTACGCGCGGGGCAACAACGACGACAACCTGCCCACCCTCCAGGCGTTCAGCGCCAGCCACGAACCGAGCCCCTGGATGGGCGACCGGCAGACCTTCCAGCTGATGCCCTCGGCGGCCGGCGGCACCCCGGACGCCTCCCGCAAGGCGCGCGCGCTGCCGTTCCACCACGAGAACGAGACCGCCAGGCCGCACTACTACGGTGTGACATTCGACAACGGTCTCAAGGCCGAGATGACGCCGTCGGACCATGCGGCCCGGATGCGGTTCACCTACCCCGGTGACGACGCGAGCATCGTCTTCGACAACGTCTCCAACGACGGCGGACTCACCCTCGACCCGGCCACCAGCTCCTTCACCGGTTTCTCCGACGTGAAGAGCGGCGGCTCGACCGGCGCCACCCGGCTCTTCGTGTACGGCGTCTTCGACGCGCCGGTCACCGCGAGCGGCAAGCTGTCCGGCGGCGGGGGCGACGATGTCACCGGCTACCTCCGCTTCGACGCGGGCAAGGACCGCACGGTCGGGCTGCGCCTGGCGACCTCGCTCATCGGCGTCGACCAGGCCAAGCAGAACCTCGCCGCCGAGATCCCCGCCTCGCGCTCCTTCGGCCGGGTCGAGGACCAGGCGCAGCGGGCCTGGGACGACATCCTGGGCAAGGTGGAGGTCGAGGGTGCCACGGCCGATCAGCTGACCACCCTCTACTCCAGCCTGTACCGGCTGTACCTGTACCCGAACTCGGGCTTCGAGAAGGTCGGCGGCAAGGACAAGTACGCGAGCCCCTTCTCCCCGCAGGTCGGCTCCGACACCCCGACGCACACCGGGGCGAAGATCGTCGACGGCAAGGTGTACGTCAACAACGGCTTCTGGGACACCTACCGCACCACGTGGCCCGCGTACTCCCTGCTCACCCCGGGCAGGGCCGGCGAGATGGTGGACGGCTTCGTCCAGCAGTACAAGGACGGGGGCTGGATCTCCCGCTGGTCCTCCCCCGGCTACTCCGACCTGATGACCGGCACCTCCTCGGACGTCGCGTTCGCGGACGCCTACGTCAAGGGCGTGAGGTTCGACGCAAAGGCGGCGTACGACGCGGCGCTGAAGAACGCCACGGTGGTCCCGCCGTCCTCCGGCGTCGGCCGCAAGGGCATGGTGACGTCACCGTTCACCGGTTACGCGAACACCGACACCCATGAGGGCCTGTCCTGGTCGCTGGAGGGCTACCTCAACGACTACGGCATCGCGCGGATGGGCGAGGCTCTCTACAGGAAGACGAAGAAGCAGCGCTACAAGGAGGAGTCCGAGTACTTCCTCGACCGCGCCCGCAACTACGTCCGGCTCTTCGACGACAAGGCCGGTTTCTTCCAGGGCAGGGACGCCGGGGGCGGCTGGCGGCTCCCCTCGGACCGGTACGACCCCCGGGTCTGGGGCTACGACTACACGGAGACCAACGGCTGGGGCTACGCCTTCACCGCCCCGCAGGACAGCCGGGGCCTGGCGAACCTGTACGGCGGCCGCGCCGGCCTGGCCGAGAAGCTCGACACGTACTTCTCGACTCCCGAGACGGCGGGCCCCGAGTTCGTCGGCTCGTACGGCGGTGTCATCCACGAGATGACCGAGGCGCGGGACGTGCGGATGGGCCAGTACGGCCACAGCAACCAGGTCGCGCACCACGTCACCTACATGTACGACGCGGCCTCGCAGCCGTGGAAGACGCAGGAGAAGGTCCGCGAGGTCCTGGGCCGGCTCTACACGGGCAGCGACATCGGGCAGGGCTACCACGGCGACGAGGACAACGGCGAGCAGTCGGCCTGGTTCCTCTTCTCCTCGCTCGGCTTCTACCCGCTGGTCATGGGCAGCGGCGAGTACGCGATCGGCTCCCCGCTCTTCAGGAAGACCACCGTCCACCTGGAGAACGGCCGCGACCTGGTCGTCAGGGCACCGAAAAACAGCGCGCGGAACATCTATGTGCAGGGTCTGCGGGTCAACGGCAAGAAGTGGACCTCCACCGCACTGCCGCACGACCTGCTGGCCAAGGGCGGTGTGCTGGACTTCGACATGGGCCCGAAGCCGTCGTCGTGGGGCACCGGCAAGGACGCGGCGCCGGCCTCGATCACCACGGACGACAAGGTGGCGTCGCCGCGGACGGACGTGCTGAAGGGCGACGGCGCCCTGTTCGACGACACGTCGGCCACCTCGGCGAAGGTCGCCTCGGTGGACCTGCCGGTCTCCTCCGCCACGGACGCGGTCCGGTACACACTGACGTCGGACAAGGCGGCCGCGGCCCCGTCCGGCTGGGTCCTCCAGGGCTCGTCGGACGGCACGACGTGGAAGGACCTCGACAAGCGCTCGGCCGAGTCGTTCGCCTGGGACAGGCAGACACGGGTGTTCTCGGTGCGCGAGCCGGGCTCGTACGCGCACTACCGCCTGGTGTTCGCCGGTGAAGGCACGCTCGCGGAGCTGGAGTTGTTCTCCTGATCCGACGCCCCTTCACCGCGGCCGGCGGCCGGTACCCCGAGGCGGGTTACCGGCCGCCGGTGCGTGCGGGCCGGCGCGGTTCCCGCTCGGTCCCGCTCAGTCCTGGTCAGTCCCGCTCCGGACTCTCCGGCACTGCCCGGGGGAACAGGCTCTCCGGCAGTGTCACGTTCCACGCCGTGATGACCGGATTCCCGTGCTCGGTGCCGAGCCGGGAGACGGCGCCCGTGGCGAGCTGGAACAGCGTCCCCTCGGCCGGGGTCAGACCGAGATAGCGAGCGGTGAGCACACGCAGGAAGTGGGAGTGGGCGACGAGCGCGATGTCCTCGTCCGTGTCCCGGCTCGCCGCCTCGGCGGCTTCGGCCAGCACCCGGTCGGCGCGCGCCCCGATCTCCGCGGGGGTCTCGCCGGGGTGCGCCTCGGGGCCGGGAGCGACGCCGTCGGTCCAGAGGTTCCAGTCGGGACGGGTACGGCGGATCTCGTCGGTGGTCACCCCTTCGTAGCCGCCGTAGTCCCATTCGCGCAGTTCGGGTGTGATGCGGGGCGCGGCGAGCCCGGCGAGCTCGGCGGTGCGCCGGGCGCGTACGGCGGGAGAGACGAGGGTGAGCGCGACCCGCCGGTCGGCGAGCAGCGGCGCCAGGGCCCGGGCCTGCCGTTCCCCGAAGGCGGTCAGGGGCAGATCGGTGTAGCTCGTGTGCTGCCCGGACCGCGACCACTCCGTCTCGCCGTGCCGGATCAGGATCAGCTCGCCCATGATGATTCCGCTCTTTCCGTGCCGATGCCGATGCCGTCGGCGCTGTCACTGTCGCTGTGTGAACCTGCGGCCCCACGATCGCATTCCACCGGGCCGGCGGCGGGGTGCGGCTCGCCCTCGTGCGCCCGGACGGCACGGACACCTACGAGTGGCACATTCCGGCTTTCCGGGTGCGGTACGCCGACGCGCCACTGCATTGCGGCACATGCCGCAGCCCAAGGACCTCGACCCGTACGCCGATGCCCGTTCGTTCTGCGGATCCGAACCACGCCGCCTGCGAGAGGCCGCCAAGATGTCCCGGACCGGGCTGGGCGACCGGGTGTTCTGCTCGGGCACGTACATCGGGCTCTTCGAGATGGCGGAACGGAGTCCGCAGCAGGACATGTCCCGCGCCTTCGACGAACTGCTGGGCAGTGGCAAGCACCTTCAGCGACTGTGCCGGCTTGCCCGGAAGTCGAAGGTGGCGGGGTAACACCATGTCCTCGCTGATGCAGTTCGCCGATGCGCCGCCCGTCGTGTACACCGAGAGCGCCTACACGGGTCAACTCATCGAAGAGGCAGCCCTGGTGGAGCAGTATCGATCGGCATACGATCCGGCCAGGGCCGTCGCGCTTCGCCGGAGGCGTCCCTGGCACTGATCGCCTCGGCGGCGAAGGACTACGACTGATGAACAGCACACCCGATCTCAGCCGTGCCGCCTGACGGACCTCGTCGTACAGCAACGGAGACGGCGGAAGCTGCGTCGAGTTCGCCGACAACGTTCCCGGCGTCGTCCCGGTACGCGACACCAAGCTGAGCAACAGCCCTGTCCTGGTCCTGCGCACCGCATGTCGGACGGCCTTCGTGCAGAGCATCAAGCAGTAGCCATCGGTGCGGAGAACACACGAAGGGCCGCACCCCGGAATCCCGGAGTGCGGCCCTTCGGCTCTGCTGCCCGCCTCGCGACTACTTGCGGATCAGGCTGCGGAGCACGTACTGCATGATGCCGCCGTTGCGGTAGTAGTCCGCCTCACCGGGGGTGTCGATGCGGATGACCGCGTCGAACTCCACACCGGTGTCGGTGGTCACCTTGACGGTGCGCGGCGTGGTGCCGTTGTTGAGCTCCTCGACGCCGGTGAAGGAGAAGGTCTCCTCGCCGGTCAGGCCGAGGGCCTCGGCGGTCGCGCCCTCCGGGAACTGGAGCGGGAGGACGCCCATGCCGATGAGGTTCGAGCGGTGGATGCGCTCGTAGGACTCGGCGATGACGGCCTTGACACCGAGGAGCGCGGTGCCCTTGGCGGCCCAGTCGCGGGACGAGCCGGAGCCGTACTCCTTGCCCGCCAGGATGACCAGCGGGGTGCCGGCGGCCTGGTAGTTCTGCGAGGCGTCGTAGATGAACGACACGGGGGCGTCGGCCTGGGTGAAGTCGCGGGTGAAGCCACCCTCGGTGCCCGGGGCGATCTGGTTGCGCAGGCGGATGTTCGCGAAGGTGCCGCGAATCATGACCTCGTGGTTGCCGCGGCGCGAGCCGTACGAGTTGAAGTCGCGGCGCTCGACGCCGTGCTCCGTCAGGTACTTGCCGGCCGGGGTGTCGGCCTTGATCGCACCGGCCGGGGAGATGTGGTCGGTGGTGACCGAGTCGCCCAGCTTGGCGAGCACGCGGGCGCCGGTGATGTCGGCGACCGGGGTCGTCTCCATCGTCATGCCCTCGAAGTACGGGGGCTTGCGCACGTAGGTGGACTGCGCGTCCCACTCGAAGGTGTTGCCGGTGGGGATCGACAGCGCCTGCCACTGGGCGTCGCCCGCGAAGACGTCCTGGTAGGACTTGTTGAACATGTCCTCGCCGATGGAGTTGGCGACGACGTCGTTCACCTCGGCCTCGGAGGGCCAGATGTCCGCGAGGTAGACCGGCTTGCCGTCCTGGTCGATGCCCAGGGCGTCCTTGGTGATGTCCACCTTCATCGAACCGGCGATGGCGTACGCGACGACCAGCGGCGGGGACGCCAGGTAGTTCATCTTGACGTCGGGGTTGATCCGGCCCTCGAAGTTACGGTTGCCGGAGAGCACCGAGGTCACGGCCAGGTCGTGCTCGTTGACCGCCTTGGAGACCTCCTCCGGCAGCGGGCCGGAGTTGCCGATGCAGGTGGTGCAGCCGTAGCCGACGAGGTTGAAGCCGACCTTGTCGAGGTACGGGGTCAGGCCCGCCTTGTCGAAGTAGTCGGTGACGACCTTCGAGCCCGGGGCGAGGGTGGTCTTGACCCACGGCTTGCGGGTCAGGCCCTTCTCGACCGCCTTCTTCGCCACGAGCGCCGCGGCGACCATGACGTACGGGTTCGAGGTGTTGGTGCAGGAGGTGATCGCGGCGACGGTGACGGCGCCGTGGTCGATCTCGTACGTCGTGCCGTCGGGGGCGGTCACGGTGACCGGGTTCGACGGGACGCCGTTGTGCGCGGCCGGGGAGTCGGAGGCCGGGAAGGACTCCTTGCCCGCCTCCTCGTCGTCCGCGACGTAGTTGCGCACGTCCAGGGCGAACTGGGCCTTGGCGTTCGCGAGGACGATGCGGTCCTGCGGGCGCTTCGGGCCGGCGATCGACGGGACGACCGTCGACAGGTCCAGCTCCAGCTTCTCGGAGAAGTCCGGCTCGGCGGCCGGGTCGAGCCAGAGGCCCTGCTCCTTGGCGTACGCCTCGACGAGCGCGACCTGCTGCTCGTCGCGGCCGGTCAGACGCAGGTACTTCAGCGTCTCGTCGTCGATCGGGAAGATCGCGGCGGTGGAGCCGAACTCCGGCGACATGTTGCCGATGGTGGCGCGGTTGGCGAGCGAGGTGGCGGCGACGCCCTCACCGTAGAACTCGACGAACTTGCCGACGACACCGTGCTTGCGGAGCATCTCGGTGATGGTCAGCACCAGGTCGGTGGCGGTGGTGCCGGCCGGGAGCTCGCCGGTCAGCTTGAAGCCGACGACGCGCGGGATGAGCATGGAGACCGGCTGGCCGAGCATCGCGGCCTCGGCCTCGATGCCGCCGACGCCCCAGCCCAGCACGCCGAGGCCGTTGACCATGGTGGTGTGCGAGTCGGTGCCGACGAGGGTGTCGGGGTACGCCTGGCCACCCCGGACCATGACCGTACGGGCCAGGTGCTCGATGTTGACCTGGTGGACGATGCCGGTGCCCGGGGGGACGACCTTGAACTCGTCGAAGGCGGTCTGGCCCCAGCGCAGGAACTGGTAGCGCTCCTTGTTGCGGCCGTACTCCAGCTCGACGTTCTGGCCGAAGGCGTCCTTCGTACCGAACTTGTCGGCGATGACGGAGTGGTCGATGACCAGCTCGGCCGGGGCGAGCGGGTTGATCTTGGCCGGGTCGCCGCCCAGCTCCTTGACGGCCTCACGCATGGTGGCGAGGTCCACGACACACGGCACACCGGTGAAGTCCTGCATGATCACGCGAGCCGGCGTGAACTGGATCTCCTGGCTGGGCTGAGCCTGGGAATCCCAGCCGCCGAGGGCCCGGATGTGGTCGGCGGTGATGTTCGCGCCGTCCTCGGTGCGGAGCAGGTTCTCCAGCAGCACCTTCAGGCTGTAGGGGAGGCGCGCGGAGCCCTCGACCTTGTCCAGCTTGAAGATCTCGTACGACTCGTCGCCCACGCGCAGCGTGCTGCGGGCGTCGAAGCTGTTCGCCGACACGACAGTCTCCTTCATCAATGTGCGCGTACTCCGCGCCGCGCCTCATTACGGCGGGCGCCGCGTGGTGCCGCCTACGGCTCCTCGACCATCCGCTAAGGTAAGGCTTAGTTAGGTAACCCTTACCGACTGACGGACCGCGGTGCGCCTTCGGCATATATCTCGATGTCGAGATAACTCTAGTACATCACCGTCGCACGGTCATGCGGGGGCGCCGGTGTCCGCTGTCATGCAAGCGGCATCACTTCGTCGGCTCCAGAATGCGGTCGAGTGTCCGGCGCCCCATTCCACTCATCGCCGGATTGCTCTCGGCGTAGTACCAGACGAGACCCATCGCCTGTTCGAAGGCCCATGCCCTGCCGCGCTCCCACTCCAGATCGTCGCAGGCCAGTGCCCGCCGGAGCACTTCCCGTGGGCCCGGCTGCAACAGGTGCCAGGCGCCGACCAGATCCAGCGCGGGGTCGGCCGGGCCGAAGCCGCCGGTGTCGAGTACGCCGCTGAGCCGGTCCCCCGTGACCAGTACGTTGCCGGGAATCAGGTCACCGTGGCTCATCACGTCGGCAGCCGTGCGCGGCAGCTCCCTCAGGCGGCTCCACACCTTGCGCAGCCGGGGTACGTCGAGCAGCCCCTCGCTCTCCTCGAAGCATTTCGCCATCCAGTCGTCGTGGTGGGCGAGAACGCCGCCGCGGTTCTCGCCACTGAAACGCCGCCCCCGCGTCCCGGCGTCCCGCAGGGCTGCGATGAAGGCCGCGAGGTCCTCGGCGAAAGCGTCCGACCCACTCGGGTCGGCATCGAAGGCGACCGTTCCCGGCAGCCATGTCTGGACCGACCACGGCATGGGGTAACCCGCTCCGGGCCTTCCCAGGGCGACGGGTTCCGGAACGGGGAACCGAGACACCCGCGCCAGCTCCGCGCTCGCCCGGGCTTCCCGTTCCAGAACCGCCAGCGCCTGTGCGGGATCGGCCGGACGCAGCGGGAAACGCGCGGAGAGGGTGTCCCCGATGCGGAAGATGGCGTTGACCGTCCCGGTCGACGACAGGAGTCGGACCGCCCTGCCGCTCCACTGGGGGAACTGTTCCTCGATCAGGGTCGCAACGGTTTCGGTGGTCACGTCCACCTGGTCGTCGTGCATGGTCAATCTCTCAGGCCCTTCCACTGGTCCGGTTCGAAACGACGGAAGCGGTCCGGATCGGCGGAAGCAGTCCGGGACGGCCGCCTCACCACACCCGTCCGGCCCCAGTTCAGCACGTGATCGCGGGCCACGGCCCGCCGGACGGCACACCGGTGCCGTCTCACGACGAAGGCCGGGCGTCCGGCTCGGGCTCCACCGGGAGCCACAGTTCGGCGTCGGCCCCGGTCTTCTCCGGCGACAGGCGGATACGCAGGATCTCGGGGCCGGTGCGGGTGCGGTACGGGTTCGACGGGAACCACTCGGTGAACACGTCCCGCCACAGCTCCTGGACGGCCTGCGGCGCGGGCCCGGAGGTGGTGAAGACCGCCCAGGTGCCGGCCGGGACGGACAGCGCGGTGGTGCCTTCGGGAGCGGCCGCGGAGGTGACCACGCCGTGGTGGTAGTCGAGATCGGTACCCTCGGCCCGGCTGGGGTCCAGGTCGTCGCAGACCGCGACGATGCCGTGCGGCTCCTGGTCCGACAGTTTCGCCACGCGCTCCAGGGCCCGCGGATCGATCCCGCGGACGAAGTCCATGATCGCCCGGTTCGGCCCCGCATGCACCAGCGGCACCCGGGCCTTGAAGCCGACGACGGTGAAGGCCGCCTTGTCCACGAGGCGGTATCGCATACTGCTGCTCCCCTCGACGGTGAGGCGGAAGGCCATCCGCGACTGGGAGCTGAGCGCGGCACCGGTACGCCGGGCCTCGCCCGGTCCGATGCCGTGCATGGCACGGAACGCCCGCGCGAACGCCTCGCCGGATCCGTAGCCGTAACGCACCGCGATCTCCAGCAACGTGTCGCGCCCCGCGAGCACTTCGGCACCGGCGAGGGTGAGCCGACGGCGCCGGACGTACTCCGCCAGCGGCATGCCCGCGAGCGCGGAGAACATCCGGCGCAGGTGGTACTCCGAGGTGGCCGCGATGCGTGCCAGCTCCCCCACCTCGACAGTCCCGTCGAGATGGCGCTCGATGTGCTCCATGGCCTGGTTCAGCCGCTCCAGCACGCCCGGTCCCCCTCCTCTGGCGGCCACGGCGCCCGGCAGCGTCCATGGCTACCCGGCGCTGCCGCCGGTGCCGTCCCCGTCCGGACCGGGCGTGTCACGTCCCAGGCCCCGACGGATCGCGATCTCCACGGGAGAGTACGCGCCGTCGGCCCGTTCCGGTTCGTACGGTGCGGCCGGCATCAGCGGCGGCTGGGCCATGAAGCGCGGCCGCGTCCCGTGGTGCGGTTGCGCCGCGTGCACCAGGAACGGGTGGCACAGGAAGACGTCGCCCGGGGACCCGGTGGCGAGGGCGAGCGGCCGGTGGTCGGACGCCGCGACCAGACCGGGGGCAAGGGCCAGCCCGCTCGCCCCGTCCTCCCCGTACTTCTCCAGCACCTTCGGCACATCGAGGTGCGAGCCGACCCGGATCCGGGTGGGGGCGTCCTGATCACCGACCTCGCTGAACAGGAACAGCATCAGCAGCGCCCGCCCCCGGGAGCGCAGATTCGTGAAGTACCAGCTCTCGCCCTCCGGCAGATAGCTCCCCTCGATGTGCCAGCCCGCGTCGTCCGGTTCCTCCTTGTGCGGGAAGCGCAGCGGGAACGTGCCCAGCGAATAGCGCGGCTCCCAGCGTCCGGCGCCGACGAGAAGGTCGTAGGCGTGGTGCAGGAACGGGGAGTTGGGTGCGGCGGCGAACGGTCCCTGCGCCATGCCGGGCACCCAGTGCACGGGCTGCGTCCACGTCGCCGGGTCCTGCGGGTCGCAGCCCGTCTCCCGCCACAGCAGACGCGCGCAGTCCGCGGCCACACGTGGCGCGACGGCGCCCTCCAGCTTCACGAAGCCGTCACGGAGAAAGCGGGATATCAAGGTCGTGTCGTCCATGCGCCCATCGTGCGGCGGCACCGGCCCCGGCCACCCGACATTGTCCGCACCGCTTCTGTCGGGTGTTCACCGAGCCCTTCCGCTCCTGCGACCCGGCAACGCCCGGTGCTCCGCAGGGGCCGGCACGGCCGCGGGAAGCCGGTCGGCGTCGCCTCGGGGCCGGCGGCACCCGGTGGGCGGCACTCAGGGTCCGTGGTCGATCTTCTTCTCCCGCATCAGCTCCCCCAGCTCCGTGTCCGACAACGGGTGCAGCGTGTCCAGGAGATGGCGCAGCCCGGATTCGCCGACGCTCTGACTGGCGACCGAGACCTCCGCCTTCCCGTGCCGGCGGACGAGGGTGACGTCGCGGGTGCCGTCGGGAAAGCGGCGGACCACGACCATCTCCCCGTGCGTGTCCACCGCGCAGGTGACGGACTTGTCCACGGGCTCGGGGCACGGGGGTACCGGCATGTCCGAGGAGCGCACGACGAGGCCCGCGTACCCCGTCTCGTAACCCTCCCGCACGGGGCGGTAGTCGACGACGAAGGTGGCGGGGCCCAGCTCCGCACGGGACACGTGCATGCCCGGCGGCGCGTCGCCCAGGTACAGCAGCTCGGGCTTCTCCCGGTACCGCGCGACCTCCGCCTCGTGCCGACGTTGCTGCGACTGCGCCGGGCCGACGAAACCCCCGTAGACCACACCGGCCGCCAGCACCACCAGCGCCCCCGACCGCACCCACCGGCCCGGCACGAAGAACGCCGCGGCCACGGTGTACGGCACCCCCGTCAGCGCGATCCGGGTACCGGCGCTCCCCAGGTCGACGTCCCCGCCGTAGGCGGCCAGGCCCGACAGGACGCCGAGTGTGCCGAGCACGAAGACCAGTACCGCCCAGCCCAACCGCCCCGGCACGGAACCGCACAGCGGCACCACGTCCTTCACCGGCAGACCCGCCACGGCCAGCAGGCCCACCATCAGCGGCGCGCCCAGTGCCAGGACCGGCACCGTCGCACCGGCACCGCCGCCCCAGGCCGCCGCCACCAGACCGAAGCCGAGCATCGGCACCGCGGTCGCCGTGATCGCCCAGACCAGAAAGAGATGCAGGGCCGTGAGCGCCCCTCTGCCACTCGTCATACCGCGGAGCCTGTCAACCGGCTTCCGGGCACACATGAGTACCCGTACTCAGCGGACGGCCCCTCCGGGCGGGCCGATGTCAGATGCCGGATCTATGGTTCCGTCATGGCAGTTCCCGAGATCATCCCCATAGCCCACGAGCCCGGATACCGGACCGACACCGTCGGGCGGTACGCGGACGGACAGTTCCTGGCCTCGGTCACCTACGCCTTTCCGCAGGGGTACACGATCGGCGACGGCTGGGAGGAACACAAGCGCCTCTACACCGTTCTGCACCGCTTCGACCACGAGGGCCGGCACCTCGATTCGGACATCGGGTACGCGGGCACGTATGCCGAGCAGCAGCAACACCCCGCGGGCGACGGCTCCGTCATGGCGCGGGCGGAGGCGCGGTTGGCGGCGCTCCTCGACGGTCTTCCCGAGCGCGAGTACGGAGACATCGCGATCCGGCCCTTCCGGCTGACGGTCGACGGCGTGCTCTTCGGGCTGGTCGTCGAGCACCACGACGGGGAGAGCGCGGACGGGGAGGACGGCGAGGACGGCGAGGGTGAGGACGACTGGGCCGAGCTCCACCCCGACCAGCTCGGCTTCTACGCTCCCTGGGACGGCCAGTACGACACCTGACGCGTGGGCCCGGACGACGGAGGAACATGAACGACATCAGTGAGTCCGAGGAGTTCGAGAAGCCCGGAAAGTCCGGTGGCCCCGGGGGGTCCGGTGAGACCGAGGAGTCCGGGGAGACCGAGGGGTTCGGGGGCATCTCCCCGACCACCCTGGCCGATCTCCTGGGGCGCGGGCAGGTCATGGACATCGGCGTCCGCCCGCTGTGGCCCTCGGTCCCCCGGGTCGCCGGACCGGCGTTCACCGTGCGGTGCCCTCCGGGCGACAACCTCATGCTCCACGCCGCCGTCCACCGCGCGGAGCCCGGCGCCGTCATCGTCGTCGAGTCGGGCGACGTGGACCACGCGCTGGCCGGCGGGAACGTCTGCGCGGTCGCCCAACGCCGGGGAATCGCCGCGTTCGTGACCGACGGCGTGATCCGTGACCTCGCCGAGGTGCGCGAGATGGGGTTCCCCGTCTTCGCCAGGGGCGTGATCCCCATCCCCGGCACCAAGAAGGCGGTCGGGCCGCTCAACGGCCCCGTGCGCTGCGGCGGTGTGGACGTGGACGCCGGTGACATCGTGGTGGCGGACGAGGAAGGCGTCGTGGTCGTTCCGCGGGCCCGGCACGAACAGGTACTCCTCGACGCGCGGGCGAAGGCGGCCAAGGAGGCGGGCGAATCCCTGGACGCCTGGGAGGCCGCGCATCGCGCCCGTATCGACGGCCTCCTGCGCGACAACGGCTTCGAGGACTGACCTCCGCAGGACGGCCGCCGGTCTCCGGAGCCCCCGGAACCGGCGGCCGGGCTCCGCCCTCCCGAACCCCGGGCACCGGCTTCCGCATGCCCGGATCGCCCGTCCCCCGTACGGACGTACACCGCGGGCGGTCGCGGCGATCCGGGCGGACCATGGAACGCACGGTGCGCGGCGGGACGGCGCATCTCATACGCTCCCGACCTGCAACTGCCGCGCCGACACGCCCGGGCGTCACCCGAACGCCACACCCCGGCGCAGGTCGCATCTCATATCTGAGATAACCTTTCACCATGTCAGACGATTACCTCGTACGCATCGGCAAGCTCATCCGTGACGCCCGTCAGCATCGGGGCTGGACACAGAGTCAGCTCGCCGAGGCGCTCGCCACCAGCCAGAGCGCCGTGAACCGCATCGAGCGCGGCAATCAAAACATCAGCCTTGAGATGATCGCGCGCATCGGTGAGGCACTCGACAGCGAGATCGTGTCGCTCGGCTACGCCGGGCCCATGCACCTGCGGGTGGTCGGCGGTCGCCGGCTCTCGGGCTCCATCGACGTCAAGACGAGCAAGAACGCGTGCGTGGCACTCCTCTGCGCCTCGCTGCTCAACAAGGGCCGTACGGTGCTGCGCCGGGTGGCCCGGATCGAGGAGGTCTACCGCCTCCTGGAGGTGCTGAACTCCATCGGTGTGCGGACCCGGTGGATCAACGAGGGAACCGATCTGGAGATCGTCCCGCCCGCCCGGCTCGACATGGACGCCATCGACGCGGACGCCGCCCGCCGGACCCGCTCCATCATCATGTTCCTCGGCCCGCTGCTGCACCGCATGGACCGGTTCAAACTCCCGTACGCCGGCGGCTGCGACCTCGGAACGCGGACCATCGAGCCGCACATGATCGCGCTGCGCCGCTTCGGCCTGGAGATCGCCGCGACCGAGGGGATCTACCACGCCCAGGTCGACCACTCGGTGACCCCCGCCCGCCCGATAGTGCTGACCGAGCGCGGTGACACCGTGACCGAGAACGCGCTGCTGGCCGCCGCCCGGCACGACGGCACGACCGTCATCCGCAACGCCTCCTCCAACTACATGGTCCAGGACCTCTGCTTCTTCCTGGAGGCGCTCGGTATACGCGTGGACGGCATCGGCACGACCACACTGACCGTGCACGGCGTCCCGCACATAGACGTGGACGTCGACTACTCCCCGTCCGAGGACCCGGTCGAGGCGATGAGCCTCCTCGCCGCCGCCGTGGTGACGGAGTCCGAACTGACGATCCGCCGGGTGCCGATCGAGTTCCTGGAGATCGAACTCGCGGTGCTGGAGGAGATGGGCGTCGACTGCGACCGCACGACGGAGTACGTCGCCGACAACGGCCGTACCCGCCTGGTCGACCTCACGGTCCGGCCCTCCAAGCTGGAGGCGCCGATCGACAAGATCCACCCCATGCCGTTCCCGGGCCTCAACATCGACAACGTGCCCTTCTTCGCGGCGATCGCCGCCTCGGCCCAGGGCCAGACCCTCATCCACGACTGGGTCTACGACAACCGGGCCATCTACCTCACCGACCTGAACCGCCTCGGCGGCCGGCTGCAACTCCTGGACCCGCACCGGGTACTGGTCGAGGGCCCGACCCGCTGGCGCGCCGCCGAAATGATGTGCCCGCCGGCCCTGCGGCCCGCCGTGGTGGTACTGCTCGCCATGATGGCGGCCGAGGGCACGTCGGTCCTGCGCAACGTGTATGTCATCAACCGCGGTTACGAGGAGCTGGCGGAGCGGCTCAACTCGGTGGGCGCGCAGATCGAGATCTTCCGCGACATTTGAAAGCCTGCAGAAGAAACACCGTCACACCCCTCCTGACCTGCACAAATACGAGGTGAGGTGGGGCGTGACGCAGTCTCTGGGACTTCTCTGGGACTTCTCTGGGACTTTGAACCAGGAGCGAGAGCTTCCGAGCACCGCGCTCTTCACATGTTGAGTCATCGGAAAGGTGTCGGCCTGAGCGCATCACGGAAAAGACCAGTTCAGATGCCATTTCTCAGCTCGCCGTCCTGCGCGTGGGTACCTGGAGCGTCAAACGAGCGTCACGGCCTCCCACGCATTCCAGGTCACCGCGTGCGCGCCGCCCCTGGCGATGTGCGACACGAGGGGCAGTTTTCGTCGAGGCTGGGGAGGGTCAGCCTGCAGCCGCCGCGGTCGGCGCGCTGAACGTGCGCGAGGGTGTGGGTACCGTCCACACCCAGAGGGGGTGCCTCGGTGTGGCAGCCGGTGGTGCACCACCGGGGCCGTGGACGACCGGGGTGCGCTCCGGCTCGCTGATGTTCACGCCGGATACCACGACCAAATCTAACAGAGCGCGACTACTGATCACTGAATCGCCATATCCTGCTGTCCAGGGCGGCCGATGGCGCCGCGCGTCATCGTTCGGAGAGCAGATGGAACCCTCGGTCATCGGGGCGCGCCTCGCGTCCAGCGTTGTGAGCCCGCTGATCAGGAAGCTCTTTCTGAACGGGGTGCCCGGGGCGGGACTTGTCGACAGGCCGGTCCGCGTGTCCCGGCTCGTCTCTTTCCGCGGCGAGCAGCGGACCCTGTCCGACAAGGAGATGCGCAGAATAGCGGAGGAGCTGGTCGCGCGCGCCGTGCAGGCGACAGGCGAGGAGCAATTACCCAGTTACGAGGTGCGAGCCGTCACCAACGCGGTCGCCTCGTCTCTGCGTGTCATGGGCACCCTCGACATGGATGACGTACAGGCGGTGAACCTCGGACACATGGGTCTGGCCCGGCATCTGAGGTCGATGAGTCGCACGGCCGTGCTGGGACTGTCGGCCGATGCCGTCGAACTCCATTCGAGCGTGCTGGACACCGCGTGCCTGCACATTCTGAACTTCTTCACCCAGCGATCGGCGTTCGTGCCGCGCACCCTCGTGGAACAGAGCCGGAGCCTCGAGGAACTGACGCGCAAGATTGACTCCCTCATCACCAGGGCCCCGTCCCCCGCCGACGGCCCTTTCGAGAAGCGATACGCGCGCTATATCACCGACAAGCACGGAAAGCTGAGCATCTTCGGCCTCGACCTGTCCCAAGGCCCAGAGAACTGGCTGCTGGACGTCGCCTATCTCAGTCTCGACGCGGTGGGCGACGCTACCGGAGTCCTTCCCACCAGGCTCTCCGCCGACCAGGTACTGGCCGCACACAACCGGGTCCTGCTGCGCGGCGTGGCCGGCTCGGGCAAGACCACTCTCGTACAGTGGCTGGCGGTCTCCACGACCCGACCGAACCAGCTGGACCTGTTCGGCCTGGTGCCGTTCGTGCTGCCGCTGCGCACGCTCACCAGGGGCGGGGCCAAGCTTCCGGCCCCCGACGAGTTTCTGTCCGCGGTGGACTGTCCGATCGCCGCGCTGCAGCCGGCGGGCTGGTTCGACCGTGTACTGAGAGCGGGCCGCGGGCTGATCCTCATCGATGGAATCGATGAGATTCCGGAGGACGACCGCAACGACGCCCGTCGCTGGCTCCAGGAACTGATCAGCACGTATCCGGTAAATCGCTGGCTCGTCACGTCCCGGCCTTCCGCCGTACGGGAACACTGGCTGAGCGGAGACGGCTTCGTCGAGGCGGATCTCGCGCCCATGAGTAGGGACAACATCGCCGATTTCGTGATCCGCTGGCACCAGGCAGCCGGTATCAGCGACCAGTACGCCCATGAGCTGTTACGCGCGGTGCGCGTCAAGCAGGACCTCGGCAGACTCGCCACCAATCCTCTGATGTGTGGCCTGATCTGCGCACTTCATGAGGACCGCCACGGCTATCTGCCCGAAGGTCGCAAGGAGATCTACGACGCGGCGCTGTCCATGCTTCTCTTCCGGCGCGACCGCGAACGCGGTGTGTACAAGCCGGGATCGATCCGCATCGGCGAGGCGCACCACATTCAGCTGATTCAGAAGCTGGCCTACTGGATGATCCGCAACGGCCGCTCGGAGATGGACCGTGCCGACGCGATAAACCTCCTTGCCCAGGCATTGCCCACGATGCCGAAGGTGGCGGAGCAGGGCACGGCCGAGGAGATCTACCGGCACCTCCTTATCCGTAGTGGCCTGCTGCGTGAACCGAGCGTTCAATCGATGGACTTCATCCACCGGACCTTCCAGGACTACCTCGGGGCCAAGGCGGCCGTGGAGGGGCTCGACTTCGACTTCCTCATCGCCAATGCGCACCTGGACCAGTGGGAGGATGTCATCAGGATGGCCGTCGCCCACTCCCGCCTGACCGAGCGCACCCGGCTTCTGACCGGCATCATCCGGCGGGACAACGTCACGGCGCACGGGTTGAACCGACTGCACCTCTTGGCGGCGGCGTGTCTGGAACACGCCACGGAACTCGACCCCGAGGTCCGGGCGGAAGTGCAGCAGCGCGCAGGCGCCCTGATCCCGCCCCGCACAGCGGATCAGGCCCGAGCACTGATCGAGGTCGGCCCGGTGGTCCTGGACCTGCTTCCGTATCCTCCGGAGGCTCCGCCGGTGGAGAAGTGGCCTACCGACGAGAGGATCGTCGACGAACGGTCGGACGAGGAGAAGGCCGCAGAGCAGCGGGCTGCTGACGAGGCGTACTTCACGGTCTTCGCTGCCACCCGTATCGCGACCGATGCGGCGATCGACGTGCTCGCCCGTTATCGCGGCTACCACGACCTACGGGTGCGCAATGAACTCGTACGAGCCTGGAACCGCTTCGACACCAACATCTACGGTCAGGAGGTCATCGCCCATCTCGGCCAGGAGCGCCTATACTTCCCGGTCTCCAACCCGGCCGAGCTGCAAGCGATCAGCAGTTTCGGCGGGCGGGCCTGGATCAAGATCGTCGGTGATTTCACTGCCGTCGACTTCCTCAACGGCTGCCGCCAAGCGCAGCTCACTCATCTGTGGCTGACCTCGGACATCGGTGACTCCTGGAGGTGGCTGCGTGAATTTCCACACCTTCGCTCCCTGACCATCGAGACCTCACTGCCCCACCTGGACGTGGCACCGCTGGCGTTGGTGCTGCCTCTTCGTACGATTACGCTGCCGAGGGGAGTCGTGGTCTCCGGTATGGATTCTCTGCCCTCGTACATGGAGGTTGTTCGTATGCGGCACAACGCAGAGTAATCGCCCGACCGCTTACCCGGCGGGTGCGTTCGGCATCCGGCACGACGGCGGTTGGTACGGGAACATGAGCGCGAAGCGAATGGCTGCGACAGCAGGACAGAGAAGGCCCCCGCGCCTCGGGTGAAGAGGCAGCTCGCGCCCCCACCGGGCGCGGCACCCAGTCGGATGCTCCGGTCGTCCTGAGTAATGAGCCCGCTTCGTTCGCCTGGGGTGTGCTAGCCAATCGTCACCCACCATTGTCCAGCAAGTGCGAGACGCCTTCCCGTACGGCTGGCGCCAACACGAGGCCCTCGATTCCCTGCTGAACGGGATCACCTCGAACCTCCTCGCTGCCTTTGGACCGTTGACTACACGCGTTGGGATGCGGGCCATCCGCAAGAAGCGGCTCCAGCCCCGGCCCACCGCACGGAACCTTCTCGATGCGCTTGCCCGCTGGCTCCAGGCCGCGCCGTTTCGCGTAGTCGACGACGGTGGCGACGCCCAGGTCCGCAGGTACCGTCACCGGCATGTCGGCGTCCCGTGTTCCTCGTGGGCCGGCCCGGCCACCGCCATGGGATGATCAGGCCCATGGCGGGCACCGGTCTGCGGAGGACAGCTTGAGTGACGGCACCGGGCATCTGTCCAAGCTCGTCTGGTCGGTGGCCGACCTGCTGCGCAGCGACTTCAAATCTTCCGAGCACGGGCGGGTGATCCTGCCGTTCACGGTGCTGCGCTGGCTGGACTGTCGAAGTCGACCGTTCACCGCCGCTTCGTCATCTGGTCGAGAGCCGGGGTGTGGGGCCAGCTGCATCAGAAGATTCTCCAGCTTCTGGACGAACAGGACTTGATCGACCTGTCCCGGGCGGTCCTGGACTCCGCGCACATCCGCGCTAAAAAAAGGGGGCGAACTTGCAGGTCCGAGTCCCGTGGACTGGGGCAAGCCAGGTTCCAAGATGCATATCCTGTCCGACGCGAACGGACTGCCCCTACGCGTTGACCTCTCCGCCGCCAACACTCACGACAGCCAGGCCCTGAAGCCGATGCTGTCCCATATCCACATGGGACACGAATCCCACGCGACCGAATCCAAGCCTCGCCGCCTTCACGCCGACAAGGCGTACGACGTCCCCCACCTGCGGCGATGGCTCTAGGGCAAACGCATCGGCGTCCGCATCGCCCGCAAGGGCATCGAATCCCGCGAACGACTCGGTCGCCGCAGATGGGTCATCGAACGCACCATGTCCTGGCTGACCGGATACCACCGCCTCAACCACCGCTACGAGCGCAAACCAGGAAACTACCTGGCCTTTCTCGGACTTGCCGCCGCCCTCTGCTGCCACAAACGGCTCCTCAAAATGACCATGTAGGACACGGTCTTACTCGTCAACGCGGGCACTGCCGACCCCGGTCTGGCCACCGCCTATCTCGATCCGCAGGTCCTGGCGAGGTCCCGGGCCGAGGCACCGGTACTGGTCGACCCCTCACTCAACGCCCCGATACACCCCCGCAGCGGTATCACCGTCGCCTGAGACCGCCGCAGCGGGAGCCTGCACGACTGCACGGTCCAGGCCCCGGCCACCGCGGTAGTCCGCGTCGCCCTTCCGTAGCGGCTGCCTCGACGTCAGGGCGCCGACAATGTGTGATCCCGACGGGATACTGACGGTCCGTCATGGCCCGTGACCCACTCATCGCGATCGGCCGCCACCCTGATGCCTGCGATAGCTGCGCGCCCGGTTACCCTGACCGCCGCCGAGCGGCACCGGCTCAAGAAATCGGCATACGGCCACAAGACGCCTCACCAGGCCAGGGTCAGGGCCCAGATCGCGTTGCCCGCACCAAGCCCGGGGACGTTTCGCCCAGTTCATCGCGGCCCCTGCTGGCCGAAATAGATCAATGTGATGCACGGCACAGTTGACCATCACGCTTGATCAACACATGATCCACACAGTTTCTTTTAAAGAAAAACTAAGGGGATAGGTGGGGCGTGTTTACTCAGGAACGGGGGCACAGCTGGCGTCAGGCGGTGCGAAGTTGGGCCGTAGCCGTTGCACTTCTGGGGAGTGCGATTCCGGTGGTCGGGGTCGGAGCGACTCCGGCAACAGCCCATGACGGAGTGGCCCCGACAGCGGTCGACGGGACTCTTGAGTCGAAGGCCAGTGTTCTCGCGGGGGAGACCGGTGAGCGAGTGGCTGTGGATGGGGCGACTACCGAATCGACCCAGGTCTTCGCCAACCCGGACGGCACCTTCACGCAGGAAATGAACGCGGCTCCGGTCCGTGCCCGGAGGGACGACGGTACCTGGGCACCCATCGACACCACCCTCGTTCGCGAGACCAACGGCTCTGTGCGGGCGAAGAACACGACAGCCGGTCTCACTTTCTCCGGCGGCGGCAGCGGGGATGGACTGGCCACGCTGAAGGACAAGGGACACGAGCTGCGGCTCGGCTGGCCCACTGCGCTCCCGGAGCCCCAACTCGACGGCGACGCTGTCACGTATGCCGGAGTCCTCCCGGACGTCGATCTGAAACTGACTGCGCTGAGCTCCGGCTACACCTCGGTGCTCGTGGTCAAGACCGCGGAGGCTGCAAAGAATCCGGCGCTCGAGACGATCAGGATGAGCGTCTCCGGCACTGGTCTGGACATCGCCCCGACAGCCGATGGCGGTTTCGTCGCCCGCGACGGCGATGGCTCCCCGGTCTTCGAGAGCCCGGCAGGGCGGATGTGGGACTCGGCCGGTGACACCCCGGCAGCGGGCATCACCACGCAACTCGACCGCACCGTTTCAGCAGAGCCCAAGGGCGAATCGCAGGCGAAGGAGGCAGGCCCATTGCCTGCCGCCGGGGGTGAGCCTGGGCCTTCGGAGGGCCCCGGCAGCGGTGACGCGGCGGCCGAGCTCCCGCTCAAGGTCGTCGGCACCACTCTGGAGATCACCCCTGATCCGGCCCTGCTCCGCGGCGAGGACACCGTCTTCCCGCTCTACATCGATCCGCCGACCAAGGGCATCGCGCTGGGCGACTGGACGGCCCTGGCTTCCAACGGCACCAAGTACTGGGAGTTCGACGGGGACAAGGGCGTGGGGCGCTGCTCCAATTACGCCCTCTACCTCTGCTCCAGCAGCCCGTACACCCAGCGCATGTACTTCGAGTACCCGCTCTCGTCGATCCACGGCAAGAAGATCCTGGACGCGACGCTGGAGGTGTATCAGTTGTGGACGTTCACCTGTGATCCGCACTGGTACGACCTGAGCCACGTCAACAAGGGCATCTCCTCCAGCACGACCTGGTCGACCCGCCCTGCCGCGGACGACCTGATGGGCGACCGGAACGTGGCCTACGGCCGGGGCAGCCTGTGCAATCCGTCGCAGCCGGCGAACTGGGTACGCTTCAGCGACAACGTGGGCGAGGAGACGAACGAGAATCTGACGACGACCCTCGCGTCCCACGCCGCCAACAAGTCGGCGCAGATCACCTTCTCGCTGACCGCACACGACGAGTCCGACGCCGCCGCCTGGGCACGGTTCCGCAACGACGCGAAGCTGTCGGTGACCTACGTCTCCTACCCGGACAAGCCGACCTCGTACGGCGTCCAGCAAGGCACCACCGGGCGGGCCTGCAACGCCTCCACGCTGCCCTTCGCCACCAGCGACACCACGCCGAAGATGCTGGCCACGGTGCAGTCCGCGGACGGCGCCAACGCCCAGGTGCGCGCCCTGTTCGAGGTATGGAAGGCCGACGGCTCCAGCCGCGCCTGGTACGCGGCCTCGCCGGACGGCGCCTGGGTGGCCGACAACGCCCCCCGCGACGCGACCTCCAGCGCGCTGCCGGCACAGACGGACTACCGGATGCGGGTCAAGACGCAGGCGTACTACAAGACGGACCGGGGAGCCACCGGTGTCCTGGACTCGACCTGGTCGTCCTGGTGCTACTTCCGGGTCGACACCGATTCGCCGCCACCTCCGGTGGTGACCAGCGCGGACGGCGTCTACAAGCCGGCCGAGACCGATCCGGCCGCCGGCGGGGTAGGCACGTCCGGCAAGTTCACCTTCACCCCCGCGGACACCAACCCCACCACGCCCGGCATCCAGTCGGACGTCGTCAGCTACAAGTGGAAGCTGAACAGCGGCGTGGTCTCCGCCCCGATCACCGTCGCCAAGGGCGCGGCCACCACTCAGACGATCACGCCGAACCAGGCCGGTGAGAACACCATCCAGGTCTGGGGCTTCGACGCGGCCGGGCACAGCTCGCTCACCGGCTACTACAGCTTCCTGGTGAAGGGCGCCGAGAAGCCCTCGGGGATCTGGCACCTGGACAATGCCCTCACCGACTCCACCACCGCCACCCAGCACCCGCTGACCTCCTCGGGGGCCACCTGGGACACCCTGGCCCGCAGCGGCTCCGGCGCGGCGAAGCTCAACGGCACGAGCGCCTACCTCTCCACCTCCGGCGCGGTGCTCGACACCACCAAGTCCTTCACCGTCTCGGCCTGGGCGCGCCTGGAGAAGAAGGACGTCAACTACACCGTTCTGTCCCAGGCGGGAACGAACGCCTCCGGGTTCCAGCTGTACTACTCCACGGCCGCCAACGCCTGGGTCTTCAACCGGCACCAGACGGACGTCTCGGGTCCGGAGATCACTCGCTCAATCGGAGCGAAACCTCCGGTCCTGAACGCCTGGACCCATCTCGCCGGTGTCTACAACGCGGCGTCGCAGACGATCCAGCTCTACGTCAACGGCGTCCCGCAGGGCGAGCCGGTGCCGTTCACGGTGACCCCGTGGAAGGCGTCCGGCGGACTGCAGGTCGGCCGCCTGTGGGCCTCGGCGAGTGGCAAGGAGAACTTCGCCGGCACCATCGACGAGGTCAAGGTCTGGTCTCGCACGCTGGCGGACACCGAGGTCGCCCATGACGCCTGGCTGGAGGACGAGGACATCAGCGACGGCACCGCCGGCGACCCGGTCCCGGCACTCGTCGCCAAGTGGGACGCCACCGACATGGCCAACGCCACCGGTACCACGGTGAAGGACACCAGCGGCTTCGGCCGGAACCTGACACTCAACGGGGCCGCGCTCACCCAGTTCACCACCGGAGACCCGGATATCGGCGAAGAGGTCACGACCACGCAGTCGATGACCCTGAACGGCACCAGCGCCTACGCCACCGCCACCGGCCCACTCCTCGACGACTCCGGTTCGTTCACCGCAACCGCCTGGGTCACGCTGGACCCCGCCAAGCTCGCCGACACCACCAAGTCCTACGCGGTGCAGGTATTCGGCCAGTCGGGGACGAGCCAGTCCTCCTGGGGTGTCTGGTACGAACAGCCGGCCGGCAGCACCCAGGGACGGTGGACGTTCGGCCGTCCCGACAAGGACGGCACCGGAGCCGCCTGGACCAAGAGTGAATCCACCGCATTCACCACCGCTCAGCTGGGAGTGCCCGTCATGCTGAGCGTCGTCTACGACGCCCAGGCGGCAGCCGACCCCGAGGACACCTCCAAACTCGGCGCGCTCAGGCTGTACGTCGACAGCGCCCTGATGGGCGACGAGGACGGCGTGCCGTACTCCACTTCCTGGCAAGGCGGCGGGACGTTCGAGATCGGCCGGGCGAAGATCAACGGCGCCGCCGCGCGCTACTTCCCCGGAAAGATCGACAGCGTCCGCGTCTGGGCCGGAGCCACCTCCACCGACACCATCGCCAACCGGCACAACATCGAGCAGCGGTAGAAGCGAGGCCGGTCGGAGTGCTTGCGCTGCTGCGCGATCTCCGACCTGTTCAGGCCCGGGTGCTGCTGATGCCGGCGCCCGGGCCGTCTCGTACTTCTCCAAGTCTCCCGTAGCACGCGCGTCTTGACGGGCGCGCGCCAAAGGCAGCGCTCGCGGCCGATGCCGTTGCCGGAGCGTTTCCCATCCATCATCGAACACGGAGAGTAACTGTGTCCTCGCCCCCCTTCCGTAAGCGCTTGCCAGGGGCGGCCATACGCCGCTGGCTCGGCCGCGGTGCCCTCGTCGTCTCCCTCTCTGTCCTTCCGCAAGTTGTGATTCCCTCGGGGTACGACTTCGCCGCCCAGGCCCAGACCGCGGCAGCCCGAAAGCATTTGGAGGACCGGCCTAAGGCGAAGATCGACAAGGTAGGCAGGTTCAAGCCCGGCGCGTCCAAGGCCCCGAAGAACAAGGCCGCCTCCGCCTCGGACAAGACCCGTGAACGGCTGAAGAAAACCGCATGGCCGAAGGCCGGGAAAGCCACTGCCGAGGTCGAGGCGACCGGCAAGGCCCCTGTCACCGTCGGCGGGCTCGACGTGGAGCTGGCCCAGGAACCCGCAGCCCCGGCACCCAAACTGGCGAAGAGCAAGACGAAGGCGAAGGCCACCGGTCCGGCCGACGAGGTGGCGCTCAGCGTCCACTCCCAGTCGGCCGCGAAGAAGGCGGGCGTCAACGGCGTCCTGCTCACCATCGACCCGGCGGAAACCGCATCCGGAGACCCCGCCCGCGACACCGACAATCTCCGGATCTCCCTGGACTACTCCATCTTCAACGACGTCTACGGCGGCAACTACGGCCCCCGTCTACGCCTGGTGAAGCTCCCGGCGTGTGCGCTCACCACCCCGGAGAGGAAGTCCTGCCGCACCCAGACCCCAGTCGCAAACGCGGACAACGACGCAGAGTCCCAGACCCTGACGGGCACTGTCTCCGCCCGCACCCTCGCAGTCGGCGCCCCGGTGCTGCTGGCGGCGGCGGCAGACAGTTCGGGCGGCGGAGGCGACTACGCCTCCACCCCGCTGTCCCCGACAGCGACCTGGGAGGCCGGTGGCAGTACGGGTGACTTCACCTGGAACTACCCGCTGCGGGTTCCCCCGGCGACGGCCGGCCCGTCCCCGAACCTGTCCATCTCTTACAACTCGGCCTCGGTGGACGGCCGCACGGCCGGGGAGAACAATCAGACCTCGGTGGTCGGCGAGGGCTTCTCGATCACCGAGTCCTACATTGAGCGCAAGTACGGCTCCTGCAAGGACGACGGCCAGGCTGGCAAGGGCGACCTGTGCTGGAAGTACGCCAACGCCACCCTGGTCCTCAACGGCAAGGCCGTCGAACTGGTCAACCCCTGCGCCGACAAGGCGTCCTGCGACACCGCAGCCCTGTCCCAGGCGTCCGGCGGCACCTGGAAGGCGAAGAACGAGGACGGCACCCGCGTCGAGCACCTGACTGGCGCCACCGGTAACGGCGACGACAACACCGAGTACTGGAAGGTCACGGACGCGTCCGGCACCCAGTACTTCTTCGGTAAGCACCGGATGCCCGGCTGGAGCGACAAGGGCACCACCGCCACTACCGACGACGACCCCGTCACCAACTCCGTGTGGACCGTCCCGGTCTTCGGCGACGACTCCGGAGAGCCCTGCTACAAGTCCACCGGCTTCGCCGACTCCTCCTGCAACCAGGCATGGCGCTGGAACCTGGACTACGTCGTGGACACCCACGACAACGCCTCCACCTACTGGTACAGCAAGGAGACGAACTACTACTCCAAGAACGCCGACACCACTGTCAACGGCACCGGCTACACCCGAGGCGGCTACCTCGACCGCATCGACTACGGCCTGCGCAGCGACCTGATCTACTCCAAGCCCGCCGCCCAGCAGGTCAGCTTCACCTACGCCGAACGCTGCGTCACCTCGGGTGGCTGCTCCAGCCTGACGGCGGACACCAAGGCCAACTGGCCCGACGTGCCATTTGACATGATCTGCGCGTCGGGCACCAAGTGCACCACCCAGATCGGCCCGGCCTTCTTCACCCGCAAGCGCCTCACCGACATCACCACCTCCGTGTGGACCGGCACTGGCACCACCCGCCGGGACGTGGACACCTGGCACCTGGACCAAAACTTTCCCGACACGGGCGACGCCTCCTCGGCGAGTCTGTGGCTGAAGTCCATCCAGAACACCGGCAAGGCCAACACCACCGCAGCCGCCATGCCGCCGGTCACCTTCGACGGCATGCAACTGCCCAACCACGTCGAGGGCAGCGGCCCGGACACCCTGCGCTACATCAAATGGCGCGTGCGCAAAATCAAGTCCGAGACCGGCTCCACCCTCACCGCCAACTACTCCGACCCTGACTGCATCTGGGGCTCGAGCATGCCAGCGGACATCGACAAGAACATCCGCCGCTGCTTCCCGGTCAAGTGGTCCCAGTCCGGGGCAACCCCGGTCACCGACTGGTTCCACAAGTACGTGGTCACCTCCGTCTTCCGGGACGACCCATACGGCCACGGCGACACCGGCGAGAAGTACTACGACTACCAGGGCGGCGCCGGCTGGGCCTACGCCGACGACGAGGGCCTGACGAAGGCCTCCAACCGCACCTGGTCGCAGTGGCGCGGCTATGGCAAGGTCGTGGAAACCTCCGGCGACTCCGAGGGCCCGCGCAGCAAGAAGGTAACGCTCTACATGCGCGGCCTGAACGGCGAGAAGAAACTCGACGGCACCGCACGCATGGAAAAGGTCACCGACTCCACCGGCACCGCTATCGACGACTCCCGCCAGTACGCCGGCTTCGTCCGCGAGACCATCGCCTACAACGGCACCGAAGAAGTCAGCGGCACCATCAACAACCCCTGGTCCCACAAGACCGGCAGCCATGCCTACAGCTGGGGCACCACCGACTCCTGGATCGTCCAGGCCGACGAGACCACAACCCGCACCAAGACCTCCACCGGCACCCGCACGGTCAAGCAGAAGACCACGTACGACACCACGTACGGCATGCCGATTACCGTGGAGGACAGTGGCGACACCGCCAGGACCGGCGACGAGGTTTGCACGCGGACCAACTACGCCCGCAACACGACGGCCTGGCTGGTGGCCGCTGTCGGCCGCGTCGAGGTGTACTCCGCCTCCTGCGAGCAGACTCCAGCGATCCCCGGGGACGTCATCTCCGACGTCACCACGGCCTACGACAACCAGGCGGCCGGTGTGGCGCCCACCAAGGGCGAGATCACGGCCTCATACCGCGTGGCCAGTTACGGTGCGGTCGACAAGAAGCCCGTCTACCAGCAGGTCTCCGGCTCCACCTACGACAAGCTGGGCCGCCCGCTCACTGCGACCAACGCCCTCAACCGCACGGTCAGAACCACCTACGTCCCCGATGACACCGGTTACGGCCCGCTGACGTCCAAGACCGACATCGACCCCAAGCTCTACACCTCCACCACCGAGGTGGACCCGGCCTGGGGCACGGCCACCAAGACCACCGACGCCAACCTCAATGTCACCGAGTGGTCCTTCGACGCGCTTGGCCGCCTGCGGTCGGTCTGGAAGCCGGACCGTTCCCACGCGCTCGGTGACGCAGCCAGCATCGTCTACGCCTACAGCATCAACAACGACAAGGAGACTTGGGTCCGCACCGACGCCCTCAAGGCCGACGGAAAGACCTACAACAACTCCTACGAGATCCTCGACAGCCTGCTGCGGTCCCGCCAGAAGCAGGTCCCCGCGCCCAACGGCGGCCGGGTGATTTCCGAAACCCTCTACGACGACCGCGGCCTGGCATACATCTCCAACAGCCAGATCCACGACAACAACGCCCCCTCAGGCACCCTGGCCAACACCTACCCCGGCTCCACCCCGGCCTCCACCGAGACGGTCTTCG
Organism: Streptomyces sp. CLV115; assembly: GCF_038448545.1. Classification (NCBI taxonomy): domain Bacteria; kingdom Bacillati; phylum Actinomycetota; class Actinomycetes; order Kitasatosporales; family Streptomycetaceae; genus Streptomyces; species Streptomyces sp. CLV115. The sequence goes on along the minus strand of NZ_JBCEWQ010000001.1, from coordinate 124,757 downwards.
ACGCCGCCGGCCGCGCCACCGAATCGATCTTCCGGGTCTACGACCAGGAGAAGTGGCGCACCAAGACCGAGTACCAGGGCGACCGCACCGCCGTCACCGCCGCCGCGGGCGGCACCGGCACCCTGCATGTCACCGACGCCCGCGGCCGGCTCATCGAGCGCCGTGAGTACGGCGGCCCGGCCCCGACCGGCACCGACTACACCCGCACGCTCTTCGAGCACGACGCGTCCAGCCGGCTGACGAAGATGACGGGTCCGGACAACGCCGTCTGGTCCTACGACTACGACCTGCGCGGCCGCAAGACCACCTCCACCGACCCCGACAAGGGCACCGTCTACACCACCTACAACGAAGCCGACCAGCCGGTGACCACCACCACGACCCTGAACCAGGTCCCCCGCACCCTGATCACCGACTACGACGAGCTCGGCCGCAAGATCGGCACCTGGGACGGGGTGAAGGACAACGCCCACCAGCTGACCAAGTTCACCTACGACTCCCTGGCCAAGGGCAAACCGACAGCGTCGATCCGCTACGTCGGAGGCACCACCGGCAAGATCTACTCCCAGGTCGCAACCGGCTACGACGCGCTCGGCCGCCCCAAGGGCACCAAAACCGTCATCGCCGCCACCGACCCCCTGGTGGACACTGCTGGCGCGCCACAGACGTTCACCACCTCCACCACCTACAACATCGACGGCACCGTCCAGTCCACCTCGCTCCCCGCGGTAGCCGGTCTTCCCGCCGAGACCGTGACCAACAGCTACAACGCCCTCGGCATGCTCACCGGCACCGACGGCATGACCGACTACGTCCAGAACATCGGCTACTCCCCGTACGGCGAGATCGAGGAGACCCGCCTGGGCACCTCCACCGATGCCAAGCAGCTCCAGATCCTCAACCGCTACGAGGACGGCACCCGCCGCCTGGCCAACACCCACACCGTCGACCAGACCAACACCGGCTACACCAGCGACGCCAACTACGTCTACGACGCCTCTGGCAACGTCAAGTCGATCACCGACAACGCCAACGGCAAGGACACCCAGTGCTTCGCCTATGACGGCTACCGCCGTCTGACCGAAGCGTGGACGCCGTCCTCCAACGACTGCACCACCGCCCGCGCGGCGTCCGCCCTCGGCGGGCCGGCCCCGTACTGGACCAGCTGGACCTACAAGCCCGGCGGCCTGCGCGACACCCAGACCGAGCACAAAGCCACCGGCGACACCAATACCGGCTACGGCTACCCCGCTGTCAACGCCTCCGGCACCGGACAGCCCCACACCCTGACCTCCGTCACCGTCAACGGCGGCACCGCCAAGACCTACACCTACGACGAGCAGGGCAACACCACAAAGCGCTACGGCCCCACTGGCACCGCGCAGAGTCTCACCTGGGACATCGAAGGAGAACTCACCCGACTCACCGAAGGCGCCAAGAGCACCGACTACCTCTACGACGCCAACGGCGAACTCCTGATACGCCGCGGCCCCGTCAAGACCGTCCTCTATCTGGGAGGTCAGGAACTCCACTACGACACGGCCGCCAAGAAGTTCACCGCCCAGCGTTACTACCCGGCCGGTGATGCCACCGCCGTCCGCACCGAGACCAGCCTGTCCTGGATGGTCGACGACCACCACGGCACCGCTTCGATGACAGTGGACGCCACCACCCAGGCCGTCACCCGCCGCTACACCAAGCCCTTCGGCGAAAGCCGTGGCACCGCACCGTCGGCCTGGCCCGATGACAAGGGATTCCTCGGCAAGCCCGCCGACGCCGACACCGGACTCACCCACGTCGGCGCCCGCGAATACGACCCGGCCACTGGACGTTTCCTCTCCGTCGACCCGGTCCTTGCCCCCGACGACCATGAGTCCCTCAACGGCTACGCCTACGCCAACAACACCCCCGTCACCCTGGCCGACCCCACCGGCCTCCGCCCAGACGGAGCGTGTGGCGGCGCATCAAGCTCCTGCGGCGGTGGCACCGAAACCTGGACGCTCAACGACAACGGGGGCTGGGACTGGAGCTACACCCAGACCTACACCAGCAAGGGCACATCTGGGGGCTCAAGCGGCACCTTCACCGCGGTAGTCACCCAGACTCAGAACAGCACGACGGCCAAGATCACCTTCAAGAAGGGGCCAAACCCCAAGCCGGAACGCAAGGAGGGGAAGGAGAAGGTCCTGGACCTCAATGCCCAGGAACTGGTCACGCTCTGGGCGATGGGCGGGCCGCCCGAGGTCACGCTTCCCCCGGACGGCGAATTCGTCAGGCAGCTTCGCACGGAGACCCACTTCAGATCGTTTCTCAGCAAGATTCGGGGCCTGATCAAAGACGGTGTTTACACGCAAAAGGGGAGGTTCGACAAGTCTCACGTGAAGCGGACCACCGGCGAGAAGCTCTGGGAGGTGCTCACGGACTTTACCGGGTTTTTCACCGAGGGAATCTACGGCGGCAGCCCCGCGAGCATGGCGCTCGGTTCCTACAACCTCTCCTACGAACTGCTCGGGGTGTCCTGCCAGCCGGCCAAGACAGATTCGGAGTGGGATCACGGAGCACGGGTCGGCCAGGTGCGGGTATCGGTGTCCAACCGCATGACGGTAGCCTCGGCTCTTCGCAACCCGACGGACGACGGGTACAAGAACGGAAGCTCTAACCCGATCGCGAAGGCAGGCTCTGACGGCGTCAAACGGATCTGGCCCGACGGCCAGAAGGACATCACTGTGAGGATCAACTGGATCGAGGAAGTCTATGTGCCGTACTAGGCGAAGCCGACGGGCACTCTTCGCCGCCGTCGTCTCCACCGTCCTCGTCACCGGCGTGTCCGCCTGCGAAAAGGAGGAAGGGTATCCCGTCCCGAAGGAAGGTGAGGTCGTCGGCTCCTGGAGCAACCCCGGAGGAGACTGGATCAACTTCAAGAAGGGCGGGAAGGGAACCATCTCCGCAGGGGCGCAGCTTCAGCTGAGCGAACTGATGGAGAAAGCCGACACCAAGGATGTGTGCGAGTTCTCCTGGGGCATGGACACCGTGCCTGCAGGGGGCGACAAGTGGGTTTCCGTCAACTTCGCGGCCGGGCAGTGCGGGTTCTCTGGGCCGGGCGAATTCGGTCTCTATTGTTACGAGGATTCCGGGGAACTGCGCCTGTCACCGGCGGTAGAATTCCCGAAATCAGAAGAGATCTATTCACGCTCGAATACGACACCATAGAGAATCTCCGGTAACCGGGAATCCGTAAGGCACAGTATGGCCTCTCCAATATTTTGGAGGGGCCATACTTTTGGTTGGCGTGAATCCCGGAGAGGAAGGGGCTCTACGCATATCGAATCTGCTGCAACGAACTAACCGAGGGAGATAAGGGGATAGACCCAAGTGTCCCCGTGATCAAATGAGGCTTCGGTGAACGTAGACAGAGCCAAATACGGGACGCTAGATCACGTATATCTGAGCTACTTCCGAGATAGAGGCATCACTGGATGTAAGGCCGACTGGCGTCAAGTCGCTCGCGACGGCTGGATCGGAATTGTCGTCTGGATCCTTGCCGTCATCCTGGCACTGGCCTTCGCAGGTCTAGGTTGGTTCTTTCTTTGCGCTCTGCCTACACTTGACGGTTTCTGTCTCAGCCTTCCGCTCGCGGGCGACGCGGCCAAGCAACTCGACAACATAATCGACGCAATCAAGCTCGCGAACAAGATCCCCACCTCGCCATTCTCCGCCAAGATCGACAATTGCGCCGAGCGCTTGACGATGAAGGACCTCATTGGGGCGGCACGGGAGTTGAAGGGAGAGGTAGTTAAGCGGAAGGCGAGCGGTGTCCCCTGGGATCATGTCGACGAAGCTCACAACGCCCAGGGGTTCCTACTCAATCAAATCGCAGCCATCAACAGGAAACTTGCCCATCCTGGGACGGATGCCGCCATGCGAAACCTTTTCGTCGCCGACCTGGGCGCGCCAGCAGAATGCTGAATTTATCCGAGCAATTCGTCCCCAGAACCAAGTGAGTGGAGCATGATACTGAACTTGATTGGGCGATGTCGGGCCGTTCGCCTGACATCGGCTGAGTCGGGTCGGTAGCTGTGTGGTGTGAGATACGCGCAGGGCGGCGGTTTGACCGATGCCAAGAGGGCTGCAAGAGAGCGGATCCGGCCGGAAGCGGTCGGTCGCTTCGAGAACGGCGCGAAGAACCGGGAGATCGCGGCCGCGTTGCGGGTAAGCGAGCGGTCGGTGGAGCGCTGGCGCCGTCAGTGGCGTGAGCGGGGTGAAGAGGGTGTCCGGTCGAAGGGATCGCCAGGGCGTCCGAGGCTTTCGGCTGACCAAATTGCCTAACTGGAGCGGGAGTTGGAGCGCGGCCCTCTCGCTCATGGCTGGGCTGACCAGCGGTGGACACTGGCCCGGGTGAAGACTCTGATCGGACGGCTGTTCCACGTCGGCTACACGGCGGAGGGGACATGGCGGCTGCTGAAGCGCCATGGCTGGTCGTGGCAGCAGCCGGCCCGCCGGGCGATCGAACGTGACGACGGAGCTGTGGAGTTGCGGGGGGGGTTGGATGAGGTCGGCTGGTTGCGTGCCGGCTGTCGGGCTACGGGCCCGGCCGGCTCGGTCTCGGCACCCCGGGCCTGGAGGTCTACCCCGCCGCTGCCTGCTCTTCCGTGACGGCGCCGTGCCCACAGCGTGCCCTTAAAAGGGCACAACAACAGTCAACAGCAGTGCGAACGCGCTTTCGCGGGCTGCCGCTAAGTCACATAGCGCAGGTCAACAGCGACGTGACCTTCCAAGCGCCGTCGCTTCCAAGCTCTTGGCGTCGACGGAGCGGGCCTGATACCCGATCATTCTGGCTAGCCTGGTCGCGTGATCGTCTATCCCCTGTGGCACGTAGGCCGCCAGAACGAAGCCGGGCCTGACGGGGTAACCGTACACATCGACGAGGACGGCGTCTTCATCGATGAGCAGGACAGTGACGACGTCAAGCTGCTGGGCATCTACTCGGCGAAAGAGAAGGCCGAGGAACGCATCGTCCGCGCTCGCCTCCTACCGGGCTTCCGGGACGAGCTCAAGTGCTTCATCATCGACCCCTACCTCCTGGACGATGACACTTGGGAGGACGGCTTCGCACGCATCCCCCACGGGGAGTAGCCCATCTCGAACACGCGGCGTATCCATGGGGTACCCGTCGGCGCGGGTACCGCAGTGCGGCCAGCCTCGGTAGCCTCCGCGTGCCCCCGCCACCGCGCCTGACATGCAGAAGGCCATGGTCGCGCAGGGCATAGGTCGACCACCTCTCCCCGGCATCCCGGCCGCGGGATCTTCACCGGCGGCGACCCGTTCGAGAAATGCGCGTTGCCGATCGCTCAAGGCAGAGATCGCCGATGCACGAACATCAGCCCACACCGCACCCGCACGCCCTGTACAGAGTCGAAAGAATGACCAAAGGTAGCGGGAGTTCCCTGGGACTTTTCTGGGACTTCCGGCCTCATCAACGGGCATGACCGTGAAACAGCCAAAATACCATCCCCGCAGGTCAGCACCCCACAACCACCCATCGCGGCAGGTCACGGGGCCGCCTGGTTTCTTCCGGGACATCTGAGCGACGGATGCCGCCGCCCCCTCCGTGACCGGATGAAACGCCGGTTTCGGAGGGGGCGTTGGTGTCTGCGGGGCTTCCTCGGGGCTTCGTGCCCGAGCGGAAGGGCTGTCGCCTGCCGCGGTCCCGTGGTGCCGGGCGGGGGGGCGATCAGGTCGTGGTTTCATGCTGCGCTGGAACGAGAGGCGGACCCTGCGGTGGAAGAGACTCCCGGCTGCCGCGTCCGGTGGCGTGAGGATTCCGATCTCGACGCCTGTGTGGAGCTGCTGGCCGACGTGCACGAACGGGACGGCTACCCGGGGAACTGGCCCGAGCATCCCGGTGACTGGCTGGCCCCGCCCGCCCTGTTCGCCGCCTGGGTGGCCGAGGTGGACGGGCAGATCGTCGGTCATGTCGGCCTGGCCGAGGGCGGGGCGGGAGACCGGGCGCCGGCCCTGTGGGCCCGCCGGGCGGGTGTGCCCGTCGAGAAGGCGGCCGTGGTCAGCCGTTTGTTCGTCTCCCCCGCAGCACGTGGCCACGGGGTCGGGGCCCTGCTGATGGAACGGGCCACGGGTGAGGCCCGGCGGCGCGGGCGCCATCCGGTCCTGGACGTCGTGACGTCGGACACGTCGGCCGTGGCCCTGTACGGACGTCTGGGGTGGACCTTGCTGGCCACCGTCGACCACCGGTGGAGCCCGACGGAGACGGAGACGGTGACACTGCACTGCTACACCGCACCCGTCGATTCCGCCGCACCTGCCGCATCTGTCGATCCCGAGCCGTGAACCACCCGGTTCCTGGGCGGGTTTGACGATGACGGAGCGTCAGAGCCCTATCGCCAGCATCACGATCAGCACGATCACGAGCAGCGCGACGTACGCGATCGAGTGGACGCGGTCCGGGACGCGGCCGACGAGACGTCTGGCCACGGCGATGGTGGGGAGCGAGCCGATGAGCAGGGCTGCGCCCGCGGTGAGGTCGACGTAGCCGAGTCGGCCCGAGCCGGCGGTCGCGGGGGCGAGAGCGTAGACAAGGGTTCCGGCCACGGCGACCGGGACGCTCAGGGGGTTGGCCATCGCGGTCGCCTCGGCCATCGGAAGGCCCCTGCGCCGCAGGAGCGGGACGGTCATGACGCTGCCGCCCACTCCCAGACCGGCGGCCACCAGGCCGATGCCGATGCCGCCGAAGGTGACGGTTCGCCGTTCCAGGGGCTGCGGGCTGGTCCGTTGCGTCACGGAGAGGAAGCCCTTCCTGAGCAGGCTGTCGGCGATCGTGACCAGCAGATAGGCGGCGAACAGCAGGCTCAGCGCCGTGCCGCCGATCAGCGTGGTCGCGAACGATCCGGCGACGGCGCCCGCCGCGATGAAGGCCGCCAGCGGCCAGACGTACTCGCGGCGCAGCCGGCCCTGGCGCCACTGGGCCAGGGCCGCCGCCGAGGCGTTGACGACCATGACGGCCGCCGAGGTCGCCACGGCCACGTGCATGGCGTCCGCGTCCGCTCCGGGGCGGGCCGTCACGGTCAGTACGCCGTAGACGACGGGCACCGTGATGAAGCCGCCGCCGAAGCCGAAGAGCACGGTCGTGATGCCGGTCAGGCAGCCGAGGGACAGGAGGGTGAGGAAGGAGGTGAGCACTGGTCCGACACTAGGGACGGCCGGGCCTGGCGGGCAATCGATGAATTGCCCACTGTCTACGCGCAGCAGACACGACGCTTGGTCCCGGGTAGCCTCGCGGCATGCGGAACATTCCGGTCGCGGAGGTGGACGGGCTCGATCGTGCGGTGCTGGCCATCGGCACCGACTACCCCCCTGACCACCTGCTCGTCTGGCACGAGCACCGCCGCGCCCAGGTCCTGTACGCGGCCACCGGCATCATGCGGGTCGAGACGGCGGACGGCAGCTGGACGATCCCCACCGCCCGCGCCGTACTGATCCCGTCCATGACCAGGCACCAGGTGGCGATGACGGGCGTCAGCACCCGCAGCCTCTACATCGAGCCCGCCGCCGTGCCGTGGTTCCCGTCCCGCTGCCAGGCCGTCGACGTCTCCGCCCTGCTCCGGGAGCTGATCCTGGAGGCCGTCGAGATGGCGCCGCGCTACCCCGAGCACAGCCGCGACGCCGCGGTCGCCGCGCTCATCCTCCACGAGCTCAGGAACCTCACCCCGCTCCCCCTCGATGTGCCGCTGCCCTCCGATCCCCGGCTGCGTGGCCTGTGCGAGGCGTTCCTCCAGCAGCCGGACATCCACGACCCGCCCGCGCGCTGGTGCACGGCCCTCAGCGTCAGCGAACGCACCCTCGCCCGCCTGTTCCTGCGCGGCACCGGGCTGACCTTCTCGCAGTGGCGTCAGCGCGCCTGTGTCCTGCACTCCCTCCAGCACCTCATGGCGGGCACGCCCGTCACCCGCGTCGCGACCCGGCTCGGCTACGACAACCCGGCCGCCTACACGGCCGCGTTCAAGAAGCTCCTGGGCCGGCCGCCCACGGCGTACCGGAGCCCCGACGCCACCGGCGTCCGGGGCCGGGAGGGGTGAGCGACGGGCCGCCCCGCAGCGGACCGGGTTCGCCCGGCCGTCCGGTTCGCCCGGCCGTCCGGTTCGCCCGGCCGTCCGGTTCGCCCGGCCGTCCGGTTCGCCCGGCCGTCCGGTTCGCCCGGCCGTCCGGTTCACGGGCCCGTGGGGCGCTGGTGGCCGACGTCGCGGGCGAGGTCCAGGCCGAGGACACGGTCCAGGTGGGCGAAGGTCTCGAACTTGGCGCCGGCCGGCACATCGGACCGTCCCGCCACCTCGGCCAGCAGCTCCAGCACGGCGGCCACGTCGAGGTCCTCGGCGAGCGCCGCGTGCGACTGCCGCAGCAGGCCGGAGGGGATCGGCCTGGACGCCTCCTGCGCCCAGTCGGCGACCGAGCGGCGCCACTCGATCAGGGTCCGCCGGGCCTCCGCGAGCGCGGCACCGGTGACCGTGACCGGCGTTCCGTAGGGGCGGCCGAGCAGCAGCAGGCGCACGGCCAGCGGGTCGGGGACGCCGTCCGCGGGGGCGGGGGCGTCCTGCTCCGGCACGGTCGTGTCGACCCGGCCCACTTCGATGCGGGCGCCGTCCGCGAGGTCGCCCGCATCGGTGTCCCCGGTGGTCACGTGGACGTCGGCGGGGCCGCCCAGGGCCGCTTCGGGGCGGTGGGGGCCGATGACGGTCGGGGGATGGATGCCGAGCACCGCCATGACCCGGTCCAGTGCCCGGGCCCGGTCGGGCGTCAGCTCGGGGGTGGTGAGGACGGTGACGACCTGGAGGCCGTTCAGTTCCGCGGTGCGGGCCAGTACGTCACCGATGAGCGGGACGCGCAGGTGCAGCGGGCCGATGCCGGTGCCGTCGTCCGTCCCGGCGCCGAGGGCCGGGAGGTGGACACAGCTGCGCAGCAGGCGGCGCGGTGCGGCGGGGATCTCCACGAGGTGACCGGTGCGGGTGTCGGCGATGCGCAGCATGGTGCGGAGGCTAGTCGCGGGAGCGGCCCGTGAGTGGGAAGCCGACCGGGGCGTTCTTACGGCCGCCCCGCACGGCCCTTCCCCGTCGCCGTCACTTCTCCTCGGTCAGCTGCTCGTCCAGTTCGTCGAAGAGCAGCTCGCCGTGGTCGATCTGGCCGGTCCGGTAGGCGGACCGTGCCACGAGGTGGGCGGCGACGGGGCCGGTCATCAGCTGGAAGAAGCCGATCAGTCCGAGGGTGGCGAGGTCCATGCCGCTGCGCAGTCGCAGGGCGACCCCGGCCAGGACCAGGAGCATGCCGAGGGTCTGCGGTTTGGTCGCGGCGTGGCTGCGGGAGAGCACGTCCGGCAGTCGCAGCATCCCGATCACGCCGAGCAGGCAGATCGCCGCGCCGACGAAGACCAGGGCCGCGCCGGCCAGGTCGAGGATCTGGAACCAGAGGGTCACCGCTTCTTCCTCTCGGGGGTGCCGGGGCCGTTCCCGTTCGTTCCGTTTCGCGGCGGCCTGTCGCGTACGGCGATGAAGCGGGCGATGCCCACCGACCCCGTGAACCCGAGGAACGCCAGCACCAGCATGACCGGGAAGTAGAACGAGTCCCGTGCGAAGGCCGACTTGGCGCCGAGGCCCGCGATGATCAGGGCCGCGCACACATCGAGCGAGATGGCCCGGTCGAGCATGGATGGGCCCAGCCAGATGCGGGCGAGGAGCCCCGCTCCGGCGATGACGATCAACACGACGGCCGCGGTGAGCAGTGCCCGGTCGACGGTCTCCAGTGCGCTCATGCGTCGCCCTCCCGGTCGGATGCGGTCGGTGGGGGCGGTGCGGCGACGCGGGCGATCTCGTCCGCGGTGCCGAAGGCCCGTACGGTGAGCCGTTCCAGGCGCCAGACGGAGCGGCGCGCCGCGTCGAGCACGGCGGGCCGGTCCGCGTCGAGGACGTGCAGGAAGACGGTGGCCGTGGCGCGGCGTACCTCGACGACCGAGCCGCCGGGCACGTTGGAGACGGCCACGGCGGTGGCCGCGAGCATCAGGTCGGAGCGGCAGCGCAGCGGTACCGCGATGACGGCGGCCCGGTGCGGATGGTCGACGAAGATCTGCCGGGTGACGCGTACGCCCGAGGTGTACATGTCGTAGAGCAGATATCCGGCGAGCATCAGGATGCCCCAGGGGTGCAGGCGGAGTCCGAGGTCGACGCGGGGCAGCGGGAAGGCCAGGCAGACGGCCACGGCGACGATCGCGCCGGTGAGCAGGTTGGCCGGGTTCGGGCTGGACCAGAGCAGCACCCAGATGACGGTGAGCCAGGCGATGAGCGGGAGGTCGAGCACGCGTCGTCGGCGTCCGACGAACTCGCAGCTGAAGGGCGGCAGGTCCTTGTTCCGGAAGGACAGCCTGAGCAGGCGTTTCACCGGCCGAGCACCGCCGTCACGTAGGGGGTCCGCGCGATGAGTTCGGCGGCCGCGCGGTCGGTGTAGGAGGTCAGGGGGCCCGCGAACACGGTGAAGGCGAGGCCGAGTGCGACGGTCGCCGCGGTGGCCCAGGTCATCGGCAGGGGCAGTTTCGTCGTGGTGGTGACGGCGTGCCCGTGGAGAGTGGCCGCGACCGCCCGCCCGGCGGGCTGGTGGCGGGGACGCACCGGTTCGTCGCCGGTGCCGGGGATCCGGTCGGGGCCCTCGTCCCCGTCGTCGTCCTCGTCGGAGTCGGACTCCAGGACGGTGCCGGTGGCGGCCTGTCCGGGCGGCGCGGCCCGCCAGAACGCCAGGTTCCAGACCTTGGCCGTCACGTACAGGGTGAGGAGGCTGGTCACCGCCGACCCGGTGACGAGGATCCACGCCCAGACGCTGCCGTCGGCGACACCGGCCCTCATCAGCCCGAGCTTGCCGATGAAGCCGGACAGCGGCGGGATGCCGGCCAGGTTCATGGCGGGTACGAAGAAGAGGGCGGCGAGCAGCGGGGCGGCCCTGGCGAGGCCGCCGATCCGGGTGAGTTCGGTGGTGCCGCCCCGGCGTTCGATCAGCCCGGTCACCAGGAACAGCGTGGTCTGGACGGTGATGTGGTGGGCGACGTAGACGATCGCGCCGCCGTACGCGTCCCGGGTGGCGAGGCCGATCCCGAAGACCATGTAGCCGATGTGGCTGACGAGGGTGAAGGAGAGCAGCCGTTTCAGGTCGGTCTGGGCCACCGCTCCGAGGATCCCGACGACCATGGAGGCGAGTGCGGCGGCCATCAGCAGATCGCCGAGCCGGTTGCCGGGGAAGAGCAGGGTCTCGGTGCGCAGCATGCAGTAGACGCCGACCTTGGTGAGCAGACCGGCGAAGACGGCGGTGACCGGGGCGGGTGCGGTCGGGTAGGAGTCGGGGAGCCAGGCGGCGAGCGGGAAGACGGCTGCCTTGATGGCGAAGACGGTGAGCAGCATGGCCTGGATCAGGGTCTGGACGCCGAGCGGGAGTGCGGCGAGGCGGCCGGCCAGCTGGGCGAAGTTCGCGGTGCCGGTCGCCGCGTACGTCATGGCGATGGCGGTGAGGAACAGCATCGACGAGAACAGCGAGATGATCACGTAGGTGGAGCCCGCGCGGATGCGGGGTCCGGTGCCGCCGAGGGTGAGCAGGACGAAGCTGGCGACCAGCATGATCTCGAAGCCGACGTAGAGGTTGACGAGGTCGCCGGCGAGGAAGGTGCAGGAGACCCCGGCCACCAGGATCAGATAGGCCGGGTGGAAGACCGCGACGGGGGTCTCCTCCTCCCGGTCGGCCATGCCCTGTCCGAGGGAGTAGACCAGCACGCAGAGGGTGACGGCCGAGGAGACGGTCAGCATCAGTCCGGACAGCCGGTCCGCGACCAGCGTGATGCCGAGCGGCGGGGCGAAGTCGCCGAGGTGGACGGTGAGCGGGCCGCGCATGTCGGCGACGGTCATCAGGGTGGCGGAGAGCCCCAGTACGGCGGTGAGCACGGCGACGCTGATCAGGCGCTGGAGCTGTTTGAGGCGGGTGCCGAAGGCGAGGCTCAGGCCGGTGGCGCAGAGCGGCAGCAGCACCGGCAGGGGGACGAGTGCGTTCATCCGGTGGCTCCCGGGTCGGCGTCGGGGCGGTCCTGCTGGGCCGCGTAGTCCTCGGGGTCGGCGCCCAGCACGTCGTGCCAGAGGTCGCCGGTGGCGTCCCGGCCGCGGGCCTGCAGGGCTCGGTCGGCGCGCAGCCGGGCACGCAGTCTGCGGTGCTCCTCGCGGTATCGGGCGCGTTCCTCGTCGGTGACCTCGTCGGCTGCCCGGTACCGCTCGCGCAGTGCGTCCCGCTCGCCCCGTACCTCGGAGCGCAGCGCGATCCTGCGGTCCTCCACGTCGTCGTGGACCTCGTCGGTTCCGGTCAGCTGGTGGCTGCGGTAGGCCATGGCGAGGAGGAACGCGGTGGTGGCGAGCGTGATGACGATCGCGGTGAGGGCGATCGCCTGCGGCAGCGGGTCGGTGACCCGTCCCAGCGGGACGCCGTAGAGGAGGGGTTCCGCGCCGGCCCGGCCGCCCGCCGCCAGGACGAGCAGGTTGATGCCGTTGCCGGCGATGACGGCGCCGAGCAGGATCCGGGTGAGCGGGCGGGTGAGCATGAGGATGCCGCCGACCGCGCAGAGCACCGCGGCGGTGGCCAGGAGGGAGGCGCTGACGGTCATCCGGGGGTGCCTCCCGTGCCGGGTGCCGGGCGCGGTGGCGTGGCGGGGCCCGCGGCGGCCTGCTCGGCCGCCGCGCGCTCGGTCTGGCGGTCGATCTTGGCGCCGAGCGCGCGCACGATGTCCAGCACCACGCCCAGGACCAGCAGATAGACCCCGAAGTCGAAGAGCATGGGCGTGCCGATGTGGTACTCGCCGATCAGCGGCAGCCGGCCGTGGTGGGTCCAGGCGTGCAGGACCGTTCCGTCGGCGAGGCCGAGCAGGGCGACGCCGGTGGAGAGGAACAGCCCGAGGCCGGTGAAGAGTCCGGGCTGGAGCGGGGCGGCCTCGGCCAGTTCGAACCGGCCGCCCGCCAGGTAGCGGGTGATCAGGGCGAGTCCGGCGACGAGTCCGGCGACGAAGCCGCCGCCCGGCATGTTCTCGGCACAGAACAGCAGGTACACCGAGAGCACCAGGACCGGGTGGAAGAGCAGCCGCGCCACGACCTCGAACACGATGGAGCGGTGCTCGGGCGCCAGCGTCGAGCCGGCCGCGAGCCAGCTTCGCTCCGGCGCCCCTTCGTCGCCGTGCGGCAGCCCCGCCATCCCGGGTGCCGTCAGCGACCAGGCGGTACGTCCCCGTACCTCTTCGCGCAGCGACGATCCCTCGGTCCGGCGGTGCAGATAGAGCAGGCTTGTGACGCCGACCGCCGCCGCGGCGAGTACCGCGGACTCCCCCATCGTGTCCCAGGACCGCAGGTCGACGAGGATGGTCGCCACGACGTCCTTGAGCCCATGGTGGGAGACCTCCTCGACCATGGCCGCGCCCGCCGGGGCGCCCGTGCGGGCGGCCGAGGCGACCCACACCACCACGCCGAGCGTGGCCGCCGCGGCCAGCGCCACCGGGATGCGCACCGCGCGCCGCCAGGTGCTGACCGACTCCTGGAAGTGCACCGGCATCCGCCGCAGCACCAGCACGAACACGATCATCGACACGGTCTCGACGCAGAACTGGGTGAGCGCCAGGTCCGGGCCGCCCTGGACGACGAAGAGCAGCGCCGCGCCGTATCCGGTCAGCCCGGCCAGGACCACCGCCTTCATCCGGCGGCGGACGGTGAGGCAGCAGAGTGCCGCCACGCAGGTCAGCAGGGCGACGGCACCCTGGAGCGGGACGTCCCAGACGTGCGGGGCCACCGCTCCGCGCCAGGGCCGGTCCACGCCGAGGACGGTGAGCTGGCCGGCCAGCATCACCAGCAGGGTGGTGGCGAGGTAGCCGGAGAGCGAGCCTCGCTGGACGAAGCCGGTGAGCTGGAGGGAGAGCCGTTCCAGGCCGAGCAGCAGGTGTCCGAAGACGCTGTCGGCGGTCGGCCAGGCGATCCGCCGGGAGAACCGGGTCACGGTGGTGCGCCCCGTGAAGAGCAGCACACCGCCCGCGGTGGCGACGGCCGAGAGCAGCAGAGCGGTCCCGAAGCCGTGCCAGAGCGCGAGGTGGTACGGGTGCGCGGACGGCGGGAAGGTGTCGGCGTACGCGCTGAACAGCCGGTCGGTCCAGCCCACGCCCGGCCCCAGCACCAGCCCGCAGACCGCGAGCAGGGCGGGCGGTGCGAGGAAGGCCGGGCCGACCCGGTGCACCGGGGTGTCCTCGGCCCCCGGCTTGCGGAAGAAGGCGCCCCAGACGAACCGCAGGGTGTACGCGACGGTCGGCGCCGAGCCCGCGACCGTGATGCCCAGCGCCCAGCGGTCGGCGGTCGATCCGTGCAGCAGCGCGTCGAACGCGGCCTCCTTGGCGGCGAATCCGAGCAGTGGGGGCAGGGCCGCCATGGACGCGGCGGCGAGCACCGCGACCGCGCAGACGTGCGGCAACGCCCGGCCGACGCCGGAGAGTCTGCGCAGATCACGGGTGCCGGCCGCGTGGTCGACGATGCCGGTGACGAGGAACAGCGGGGCCTTGAACAGTGCGTGACCCAGGGTCATGACGGCGGCGGCCAGCGCGGTGTCCCGGTTGCCGGTCCCGGCGAGCAGGGTGAGGAAGCCGAGCTGGCTGACGGTGCCGTAGGCGAGGACGAGTTTGAGGTCGTTCAGGCGCAGCGCCCGCCAGCCGCCCAGCAGCATGGTCGTGGCGCCGAGGACGATCACGACCGGCCGCCAGACGGGCACGTCGGCGAAGCCCGGCGCGAGCCGCGCGACCAGGTAGACCCCGGCCTTCACCATCGCGGCGGCGTGCAGATAGGCGCTGACGGGGGTGGGTGCGGCCATGGCGTTCGGCAGCCAGAGGCTGAACGGCCAGATCGCCGACTTCGACAGGGCCCCGCACAGGATCAGCACCACCGCGACGGAGACGGCGAGGTCCGCCCGGGGCGGGTCGGCGAGGATCGCGGAGATGCGGTACGTACCCGCCGCCTGACCGATCATCAGGAAGCCGACGAACATCGCGAGGCCGCCGAGGGTGGTCACGGTGAGTGCCTGGAGCGCGGAGCGGCGGCTGTGTTTCTGCTCGCTGTCGTACCCGATCAGCAGGAACGAGAAGACCGTGGTCAGCTCCCAGAACACATAGAGCGAGATCAGGTCGTCGGCGAGGACGAGCGCGAGCATGGCGCCCGCGAACGCCAGGAGATTACCGGCGAATCCGGCCAGTTGCGGGGTTCCGTCGGTGAAGTACGAGGCGCAGTAGAGCAGGACGAGCGTGCCGATTCCGGCCGCGAGCAGCACCATCAGCTCGGCGAGCGCGTCCAGCCGCAGCGCGACGGTGACGTCGTACGCCGGCATCCACCGCCACGACCAGGTGACCGCGGAGCCGGACGCCGCGGTGTTCCACTGCGTGGCCGCCCACACGGTGGCGGCGGCCGGTGGCAGGGCGAGGACGACGAAGGCGCGTCTGCCCAGCGCCCGTACCAGCGGCCTCGCGAAGGCGGCCAGGACGAAGTGGCAGACGATGAGCGCGGTCATACGGCCCCGGGGGACGTTCCGCGCCCGCCGGGGACGGGTGTCCCGGGCCTGGGCGATACGTAACGGGCGAATAGCACCCAATACAGATATATCCCCGACCGCACTTCACCCGTACGGCGCGCCGCGCCCGTCGCCGCGCGGCGGGTTCACCCGGACGTCCCGGCTCCTGCCCGGACCGGGATGAAACGGCCCGAACGGATCACGGTGGTGGAGATGTGCGTGACCGGTGATGTACCTGTGAGCCCGCTTTCTTTTCATTTTTTCACTGTGACTAATATCTATCTGTCGAAGTTCTCAACGGATTTGACCAGTCCCGAGGCTGGCATCATCAAGGAGCACGCCCTGCGCACGCGCGCCTCACGGCGGACCGAATCGACCACCATGTCGCTGCGGACAGCCCTGCTCGTTCTGGCCATCGTTCCCGGCGTCGCACTGGCCGCCCTCTGGGCCGTCACCAGTGGTCAGACCCTGCTCGACTTCCAACGCCAGGCCGCTCAGGGGAAGCTGGCGCAGAAGGCCGGCCAGCCGTCCAACATCGTGTACTACAACCTCCAGGCGGAGCGCCGGCTCAGCGCCGAGGCGCTCGCCCGGCACAAGGGCGCCACCGAAGAGCTCCGGCAGCAGCGCAAGCTGACCGACGACGCCGTCAAGAGCTTCCAGTCGCTCTCCGACGTGGCGACCGACGACGCACCCGCCGAGGTCCGTGACGCGGTCGGCAAGGCCCGCACGGCCATCAACCAGCTGCCGGCCCAGCGTGCCCTCGTCGACGACGGCGGCAACGACCAGCAGAAGGCCGTGTACGGCTACTACACGGACCTGATCGCGGTCGACCTCCAGCTCTTCGCGGCGCTCAGCCATGTCGACAACGGCCGGATCACCACACTCTCGCAGCCGCTGGTCGACCTGTTCTGGACCAAGGAGATGATCTCCCGCTCGGACGCTCTGCTGGCACGCGGCTGGTCCGAGGGGAAGCTGAGCACCGAGGACCTGCGGCAGGTCCGGGAGGCGGTTTCCGGCCAGGAACTCCAGTACTCCACCAAGGTCGTTCCCCAACTGCCCGCGGACGAGAAGGCCATGTGGGAGAAGATCACCCGCAGTTCGGCCTGGAAGACCAAGACGCAGGTGGAGAACGAGGTGCTGCGCCCGGCCGACGCCGACGCGAAGGGGTTCGTCGCCCTCGACGCCCAGGAGAAGACCTGGCGCGGGGCGATGGACGAACTCACCCCGCAGATCGAGAAGCTCCTTGAGCACCGCACCGCCAGTGTGGTCGAGGAGGGCAAGGGCAGCGTCATGTCGCTGCTGTTCAAGATGGTGCTGACCACCGTCGTCGGCCTGGTGGCCGTGATCGCGGTCATCTGGACCATCTGGCGTCTCACCCGCAACCTCCGCCGCCGGATCGGCAGCCTCCAGGAGCGGGCCGAGGAGCTGGAGAAGGCCCTGCCCGACGTCGTCGAGCGGCTCGGCCGGGGCGAGCGGATCGATGTCGAGGCCGAGGCGCGGGCCATCGAGCACGACAGCAAGGGCGGCCGGAGCGACGAGCTGACCCAGCTCGGCGACGCGCTCAACCTGGCGCGCACCAGCGCGCTGGCGGCGGCCGTCAAACAGGCCGACCAGCACCGCGGCTTCGAGCGGCTGCTCCAGCGCATCGCCCGCCGTACCCAGCAGTTGATCGGCCAGCAGCTGAAGAAGCTGGACGAGCTGGAGCGCAAGCACGAGGACCCCGAGGTGCTCGACGGGCTCTTCGACCTGGACCACCTCACCGCCCGGCTGCGGCGGTACGAGGAGAACCTGGTGATCCTCGCGGGCGGTTCCCCGCACCGGCGCTGGCGCAAGCCGGTTCCGCTGCTGGACGTGATGCGTTCCGCCCAGGGCGAGGTGCAGGACTACCGGCGCGTGGTGCTGGACCTGGACGGCAGCCCCTGGCTGTCGGAGCGGGCCGTCGGCCCGGTGTCCCACGTGCTCGCCGAGCTGATCGAGAACGCGCTCAGCTTCTCCCGGCCGCCCAGCCCGGTCGAGGTCAGGGCCGCGAAGGTGAGCCGGGGTCTGGCCATCGAGGTCGAGGACCGCGGACTGGGGATGGAGGAGGAGCAGTTGGCGGCGGCCAACGAACTGATGGTCCGGCCGCCCCGGATGGACGTGCTCGCCCACTCCGACGACATCCGTCTCGGTCTGTACGTGATCGCGCGCCTCGCTGACCAGCACGGCCTGCGGGTGGAGTTCCGCTCCTCCGCGTACGGCGGTACCCGCGTGGTCCTGCTCGTCCCCGACGAGCTCACCGTCCCCGAGCCGCGGACCGGTCCGGTCGGCGTGCCGGCCCCCTCGGCCGACGCCGCCGCCGCCGCACCCGCGGCCCCTGCGGCCGACGGCGCGCTGCCCACCCGGGTACAGGGCCAGGCGCTGGCCGGGGTCACCGCGCTGCACACGGCGGGCGCCCCGTACACCACCACCGAGCAGCCGTACCCGGTCGTCGAACAGCCCCACCCGGCCCCGGAGCAGCAGCCCTACCGGCCCGAACAGGAGCCGGAGCAGCCGTACGCCGCGCCGGCCGCGCCGTACGCCGCTCAGGAGAGCCCGTACGGCCAGGCCGAACGGCCGTACATGACGGCCGCGGGCCAGTACCCGGTGGACCGGCCGCCGTACCCGGCGCCCGAGGGCGGGTTCCCGGGCGACCAGCCGTCCTACGAGGCGCCCCGGGGCGAGTTCCCCGGTGGCCGGCCCGCATACCCGGCACCCCAGGACGAGTTCCCCGGCGACCGGCCCGCATACCCGGCACCCGAGGGCGGGTTCCCGGGCGGCCAGCCGTCCTACGAGGCGCCCCGGGGCGAGTTCCCCGGTGACCGGCCGCCTTACGCGGCGCCCGCGGAACCGTACGCGGCTCCGCAGCCGTACGCGGCCCCGTACTCCGCCGCCCCCGGGACGGACCGCGCGTCCCTCCCGGTTCCCGCGCCCCGGCTGTCCGAGCCGGAGAGCGGCCGGCCCGCCCGGTTGCCGGTCCCGGAGCCCGACCACCCGGCCCCGCCGGACGTCGCGGCCGTCCGTGCCGCCCAGGACGCCGGGCCCGGGTCCGACCGGCCCGCCCTTCCCGCGCCCGGTGCGGAACCCCCGCTGCCGCGCCGGGTACGGCAGGCCAGCCTGGCCGATGAGCTGCGGCTCGACCCGGCGGCCTCCCGGCCCGCCGCACCGCAGCCGCCGAGCCCGTCCGAGAACCCGCAGCCGCGGCCGGCGCCGCGCCGGGCGGGCGCCGCGATCGGGGCGTTCCAGCGCCGTTCCCGCGCCGCCCGCGCGACCGACGGGACGCCGAAGCAGCCTGCACCGCCAGCCATCCCGCTCCCCACGAGAGAAGAACGGCCATGACACGCACAACCGCCACCCACCAGGACCTCGACTGGCTGCTCGACGGCCTGGTGGACTCGGTGGCCGAGACCCAGAACGCCGTCCTGCTGTCCGACGACGGCCTCGTGGTGAGCCACTCGCGCACCATCGACCGCGCCGACGCCGAGCGGCTGGCCGCCATCTGCACCGGCCAGCAGAGCCTGGCCCGCGGCGTCGGCCAGCTCTTCAACGGCGGCGGCGTGCACCAGGTCATCGTCGAGCTGAACGACCTCTGGCTCTTCATCATCGCGGCCGCCCAGGGCACCCACCTGGCCGTGATCGCCTCCCAGGAGGTGGACGCCGAAATCATGTCGCTCGCCATGCACAACCTCGTGCAGCAGGTCGGCCAGAAGCTCACCACGCCGGTCCGCGGCGAGTTCGACGCCTTCGGTACCGGGGACGGGCAGCGCGCGTGACCCCGCACTGGGAGGAGGAGGCCGAGGAGGACGGGGCGGGCACGATGGTGCGCCCGTACACCATCACCCGGGGCCGGACCGCTCCCGAGCGGGACGACTTCAGCCTGATCACCGTGCTCACGACCGCGCAGGACCCCCGGGACGAGCACGGTGCGCCGGTGCGGCCCGGGCGGCTCCAGCCGGAGCACCGGATGATCCTGGAGCGCTGCCGCCGCCCGGCCGCGGTCGCCGAGGTCGCCTCCGACCTCGGCCTCCCGGTGTCGGTGACCAAGATCCTGCTGGCCGACCTCGTCGCCCAGGGCCTGCTGCTCGCCCGCGCCCCGCTCTCGGTGGCGCGGGTGGCGGGCGGCCGCGACATGGGCCTGCTGGCCGCCGTTCGAGACGGACTCCGGAGACTCTGAACCAAGATGACAAGCAGTCAGGCGGCCCCCGCCGCCGTCAAGATACTCATCGCCGGAGGCTTCGGCGTCGGCAAGACCACCCTGGTGGGCGCGGTCAGCGAGGTCGCGCCGCTGCGCACCGAGGAGTACCTCACCAAGGCCAGCATCGGGGTCGACGACCTGGCCGGTGTCGGCCAGAAGGACACCACCACCGTGGCGCTGGACTTCGGCCGCATCACGGTCAGTTCCGAGCTGGTGGTCTACCTCTTCGGCACCCCGGGCCAGGAACGCTTCTGGTTCATGTGGAACGACCTGGTCAACGGGGCGCTCGGCGGCGTGGTGATCGCCGACACCCGCAGGCTTGAGACGAGCTTCGCTTCGATCGACTTCTACGAGAGCCGGGACATCCCGTTCGTCGTCGCGATCAACTGCTTCCACGGCCACAACACCCGCACCCCGGACGAGATCAGGGCCGCCCTCGACCTCGACCCGCACGTGCCGCTGCTGATCGGTGACGTCCGCGACCGGCCGTTCGGCCGGGACGTGCTGCTGGCTCTGGTCGACCACCTGATGAGCCTGCCCGCGGCCGCCGGCTGACCGCCCGCCGCCCGTAACTCCCCGCACCTTTCCCGCTCTGGAGACACCTGATGGCAACACCCCTGCGCGTCCTGATTCACGGCGGCGGCATCGGCGGGCTCACGCTCGCCACCGCGCTGGCCCGGCGCGGCCACACCGTCGAGATCGCCGAGCTCCGCGACGAGGTGGACGCGCTCGGCGTCGGCATCATCCAGCCGTCCAACGCCCTCCACGTCATGCGGGAGATCGGGGTCCTGGACGACTGCCTGGCGGCGGGCTTCGAGTGGGAGGTCCTGACCATCGCCGACCCGGCCGGCAACACGCTCGCCGAGATACCCCAGCCCCGGATGGGCGACGCGCCCTCCAACAACGGCATCCCGCGCCCCGCCCTGGCCCGGGTGCTGAACTCCGCCGCCGTCGCAGCGGGTGCGAAGATCCGCTTCGGCACCACCATCACCGAGCTGACCGACGACGGCTCCGGCGTGGACGTCACCCTGTCCGACGGCTCCTCGGGCCGCTGGGACCTGGTGGCCGGCTTCGACGGCATCGGTTCGCCGCTGCGCACCCGGCTCTACGGGGACCGCTACACCCCCGAGTACACCGGCTTCGCCAACTGGCGGGTGACGGTTCCCCGGCAGCCGCAGGTGCGGGGCGTGGTGATGGGCACCGCGGGCAAGGACGCGAAGGCGCTGCTCACCCCGATCACCGAGGAACTGATGTACCTGGGCGCGGTGTTCGCGGAGTCCGAGGACTTCCGGCCGGACCCGGAGCGGGCCCACGAGCAGTTGACGGAGCGCCTCGCGATGTTCTCCGGGCCGGTCGCCGAGGCGCTCGCCACGGTCACCGACCCGGCCTCGGTGGTGTACTCGCGGATCTCCCAGGTGACGGTCGAGGAGCCGTGGCACGTCGGCCGGATCGTCCTGGCCGGTGACGCCGCGCACGCCTCCACCCCGCACATCGCGCAGGGCGCGGCGATGGCCGTCGAGGACGCGCTGGTGCTCGCCGAGTCGCTGGACGCCGAGTCCGACGTGGCCGCGGCGCTCGGAGCGTGGGAGGCGCGCCGCCGCCCCCGGGCCATGTGGGTGCAGGCCATGTCGCGTGCGGTGCTCAAGCAGGAGACGGGCAACGAGACGACGCCCGAGGAGGACGAGCTGCTGAAGGTCGGCATCCCGGGCGCGGCGCACGTGCTGGTGAAGCCGTACTGACCGGCGCCGGCACCCGTTGTCGAGCCCGTACGGGCCCGGATCACCGGGCCCGTACGGTGTGTTCAGGGCAGTACCGCCACCCCGTCGATCTCGACCAGGGCCTGTTCGTCCCAGAGCCTGGCCACGCCGATGACCGCCATCGCCGGGTAGTCGCGGCCCGCCAGCCGGCGCCAGATCCGGCCCAGTTCGGCGGACCGTTCGCGGTAGTCGGCCACATCGGTGGCGTACACGGTGACCCTGGCGAGGTCCGCCGGGGCGCCGCCCGCCGCGCGCAGGGCGGTGAGCAGATTGGTGAGCGCGGTGGCGAACTGCTCGGGCAGGCCGTCGCCGACGATCTTGCCGCTCTCGTCGAGGGCGGTCTGCCCGGCCAGGAAGACGAGCTGGCTGCCGGTGGCCGTGACGGCGTGCGAGAAGCCCGTGGGCGGTGACAGGTCGACGGGGTTGATCCGGTGGACCGGACTCATGCGGACGCCTCCCGGGTCGCGTACAGCTCCTTGGCGATGATCGTGCGCTGGACCTCGCTGGCGCCCTCGTAGATCCGTGGCGCGCGGACCTCCCGGTAGAGGTGTTCCAGGAGGTGACCTCGGTGCAGGGCGCGGGCGCCGTGCAGCTGGACGGCGGTGTCGACGACGTACTGCGCGGTCTCGGTGGCGTACAGCTTCGCCATGGCGGCCCGGCGCGGCACGCCGGATTCCCCCGCGTCGTACCCGGCGGCCGCCGCGAACACCAGGAGCCGGGCGGCCTCGGTCCGGGTGGCCATCTCGGCGACCTGGTGCGAGACGGCCTGAAGGTCCTTCAGCGGGCCGCCGAACGCGGTGCGGTGGGCGGTGTGTTCCACGGTGGCGTCGAGGGCCGCGCGGGCCATGCCGACGGCGAACGCGCCGACACTGGGGCGGAACAGGTTGAGGGTGTCCATGGCGACCCGGAAGCCCCGGTCGGGTTCACCGAGCACATCGTCCGGGGTGACCGGGACTCCGTCGAAGGCCAGGGCCCCGATGGGGTGCGGCGAGAGCATGTCGAGGGCGGTGCCGGTCAGTCCGGGGCGGTCGGCGGGGACCAGGAACGCGGTGACGCCCCGGGAGCCGGCGCCCGGGGTCGTGCGGGCGAACACGGTGTAGAAGTCGGCCTCGGGGGCGTTGGAGATCCAGCACTTCTCGCCGGTCAGCCGCCAGCCGCCGGGGGCGGGGCCGGCGCTCAGGGCGAGGGCCGCCGCGTCGGAGCCCGCACCCGGTTCGCTGAGCGCGAAGGCGGCGACGGCACGGCCGGCCCGCACCTCGGGGAGCCAGCGTTCGCGGTGGGCCGGGGTGCCCGCCCGGAGCAGCGGGTGGGTGCCGAGGCCCTGGAGGGCGAGCGCGGTCTCGGCCTCGGTGCAGCCGCGGGCCAGCGACTCCCGGAGCAGGCAGATGTCGAGGGCGCCCGAGCTCAGCATCCGGTCGAGCAGCCCCGTCTCGCCCAGTGCGGCGACCAGGGGGCGGTTGACGTGTCCGGGGGAGCCCTTCTCGGCGAGGGGGCGCAGTTGTTCTTCGGCAAGGGTTCTTAGCTCTTCACACCAGGCGGTCTGTGCCGGATCGAGTGAGAATGCCGTCATACGGGCGCCTCTCTGGTCGCGTCTCGTCTTCCCGGTCTCTCGTTCCCGTTTTTCCCGTCCGTGTTCCTGCCCGTTCTCCCGTCCGTTCGATGTCCCGTGTCCCGTCCGCCCGAATTCCTGTCCACCCGCTCTATCGCGGACCGTTGACTACCGTCACCCAAACGATACGCTCCAGAGGCGACAAGGGGGCGAGCCGTCATGGACCCGAAGACCTCAGCGCACGTCGACACCTTCGCCAGGGAGCACCTGCCACCGAAGGACCAGTGGCCGGAACTGCTCTTCGACCTTCCCGAGCTGCAGTACCCGGACCGCCTCAACTGCGCGGCGGAACTGCTGGACCGTACGGCCGAGCGCTTCGGCCCCGACCGCCCCGCCTTCCGCACCTTGGACGGCACGGTCTGGAGCTACCGGGAGCTGCGGGAGCGGGTGGACCGGATCGCCCATGTCCTCACCTCCGACCTGGGGGTGGTGCCCGGCAACCGGGTCCTGCTGCGCGGCCCCACCACCCCGCTGCTGGCCGCCTGCTGGCTCGCGGTGCTGAAGGCCGGCGCGATCGCCGTCACCGTGCTGGACCGGCAGCGGTCCGCGGAACTCTCCACCATCTGTTCCATCGCCCGGGTGAGTCACGCGCTGTGCGACTCCCGGGCGGTCGACGACCTGGTGAAGGCCGGGGTGCCGGGGCTGCGGGTCACACCGTACGGAGGTGACGGACCGGACGATCTGCTGTGTCTGGCCGGGGCCAGGACCGGGCCGTACGAGGCCGTGCGGACGGCGGCGGACGACGTCGCGCTGATCGCGTTCACCTCGGGCACCACCGGACGCCCGAAGGGCTGCATGCACTTCCACCGGGATGTGCTCGCCATCGCCGACACCTTCTCGGCCCATGTCCTGCGGCCCACCCCCGACGACGTGTTCGCGGGCAGCCCGCCGCTCGGCTTCACCTTCGGCCTCGGCGGTCTGGTGGTCTTCCCGCTGCGGGCCGGCGCCAGTGCCCTGCTGCTCGAACAGTCCGGCCCGGCGCAGTTGCTGCCCGCGCTGGCCGCCCACCACGTCTCGGTGCTGTTCACCGCGCCGACCGCCTACCGAGTGATGCTCGACCACATGGACCACCACGACGTCAGCGCCCTGCGGCGCTGCGTCTCGGCCGGGGAGAACCTCCCGGTCGCCACCTGGCGTTCGTGGCACGAGCGGACCGGACTGCGCATCATCAACGGCATCGGTGCCACCGAGCTGCTGCACATCTTCGTCTCGGCCGCCGACGACGCGATCCGGCCCGGCACCACCGGAGTCCCGGTCCCCGGCTGGCAGGCCCGGGTGCTGGACCGGGACGGCCGCCCGGTGCCGGACGGGGAGCCCGGTCTGCTCGCGGTGCGCGGCCCGGTCGGCTGCCGCTATCTCGCCGACGAGCGCCAGCGGGACTACGTGGCAC
This sequence comes from Streptomyces sp. CLV115, assembly GCF_038448545.1. NCBI lineage: Bacteria > Bacillati > Actinomycetota > Actinomycetes > Kitasatosporales > Streptomycetaceae > Streptomyces > Streptomyces sp. CLV115. The sequence continues at coordinate 100,185 of NZ_JBCEWQ010000001.1, read as the reverse complement.
ACGGCTGGAACCTCACCGGGGACACCTACGTACGTGATCCGGACGGCTACTTCCGCTACGTGGCCCGCGCCGACGACATGATCATCTCCTCCGGCTACAACATCGCGGGCCCCGAGGTCGAGGACGCCCTGCTGCACCATCCCTCGGTGGCCGAGGCTGCGGTGGTGGGCCGGGCGGACGAGTTGCGCGGCCAGATCGTGGTGGCGTACGTGGTGCTGCGCGAGGGCGCCGAGACGGCGGCCGACGAACTGCGCGCGTACATGAAGACCGAGCTGGCGCCGCACAAGTGCCCCCGCGTCATCGAGTTCCTGCCGGCCCTCCCCCGCACCGCCACCGGCAAGCTCCAGCGCTTCCGGCTGCGGGAGGGCTGAACCGGGCGCCGCGTCCACCGGCCCGGAAAAGCGGGTGCCGAGCTCCCCGCGCACCCGGCAGGATGAACCATGCCCTGGTCCTTCACCGATGACGTCGATGCCTTCCTCGACACGGCCGGCCCCGCACTGGCCGCCCGGCCCGCCGAGAACACCCAGATCCTGACCGTCGCGGAGACCCTGCGGCTCCACGGCCCGCACGCCTACGGCGACGCCGCCCCGCTGCTCGGCTGGTGGCGCGGGGCGGCCGGCGAGATCGCGGGGACTCTGGTGCAGACCCCGCCGTACCCGACCCTGCTGGGATACGTCGCCCCGGAGGCGGTCGGCCCGCTGACCGCCGCGCTCCCGCTGCCCCGGATCAACGCGGACCGGGCCACCGCCGAGCGGATCGCCGCCGGGCGGCCCGGTCACCGGGTCGAGCAGGAGCAACGGCTCTACCGGCTGGCGACGCTGGTCCCGCCCTCCCCGGCCCCGTCGGGACGGCCCAGGGCCGCGGCCGCCGCCGACCGGGAGCTGCTGGTGCGCTGGGTCCGCGACTTCGCCGGAGGCACCGGCCAGTCCGGTGCCCACGCCGAGCGGCTGGTCGACGAGCGCATCGCGTCCGGCGGGCTGGTGCTCTGGGAGGACGACGGCGTCCCGGTGTCGATGGCCGGGGTCTCGCCACGGATCGCCGGGATGGTCCGGGTCTCCACGGTCTACACCCCGCCGGAGCGCCGCGGCCGGGGCTACGCGGCCGCGGTGACGGCGGAGATCAGCCGGGCGGCGAGGGAGGCCGGCGCGCAGGAGGTGCTGCTCTTCACCGACCTCGCGAACCCCACCAGCAACGGCGTGTACCTCCGCATCGGCTACCGGCCGGTCTCGGACCGGCTGCTGATCAGCGTGGCCGAGCGGTGAGCGGGACGCCCGAGCCGGTCTGGCTGGTCGCCGCGAACGTGGTGCGGTGGCGGCGGTTCGGGGATCTCGGCCAGGAGCTGCGGCCGGGCACGAAGGCGTACCGGGGCGGCGCGAAGGTGTACGTCGTGGGCACCTACCCGGGGACGGGGCACCAGCAGCTGACCACGGTCGGGCACGGGCGGCACACCGGTCACTGGATCACCATCGACACCGGGGTCCGTCATCTGCACACCTTCCGGGCGCGGTTGGTGTACGTCCCCGCGGTGCTGAAGCGGTGCGAGGGCCGGGACCCCGGCACACGGGAGGAGGCCGCGGAGCTGGCCGCGCTGCTGGAGCGGATCGCCCGCGAGGAGCGGCACGCGCACCACGCGGCGCCCCATCCGCCGGGGTGCCTGTGCCACGAGTGTCTGCCCGTCACTCCAGGGTGAGCCGCGGCTTCGGCGCGTCCGTGCGGCCGGTCGGCGGGGTGCGGCTGCCCGCGCGGTACGGGTGCGGCCAGGGCGCGCCCGGCCCCGCGTAGCCCTGCTCGGCCGCCGCGTGCAGGGTCCACTGCGGGTCGTAGAGGTGGGGACGGCCCAGGGCGCAGAGGTCGGCCCGGCCCGCGAGCAGCAGGGAGTTGACGTCGTCCCAGGAGGAGATCGCGCCGACCGCGACGACCGGCACGCACAGCGTGTTGCGGATCCGGTCGGCGTACGGGGTCTGGTAGGAGCGGCCGTACTCGGGGTGTTCGTCGGGGACGACCTGGCCGGTGGAGACGTCGATGGCGTCGGCCCCGTGGGCGACGAAGGCGCGGGCGATCTCGACGGCGTCCTCGGCCGTGGTGCCGCCGTCGGCCCAGTCGGTGGCGGAGATCCGGACGGTCATGGGCCGGTCGTCGGGCCAGACGGCGCGGACCGCGTCGAAGACTTCGAGGGGGAAGCGGAGCCGGTTGCTCAGCGGTCCGCCGTACTCGTCGGTGCGGTGGTTGGTGAGCGGCGAGAGGAAGCCGGAGAGCAGATAGCCGTGGGCGCAGTGCAGTTCGAGCAGGTCGAATCCGCAGTGGTCGGCGCGCCGGGCCGCCGCCGCGAACTGCTCGCGCACGGCGTCGAGTCCGGGCCGGTCCAGGGCGTGCGGGACCTGGTTGACGCCGGCCGCGTACGGGATCGGGGAGGCGGCGGCGAGCGGCCAGTTGCCGCGGTCGAGGGGCTGGTCGATGCCCTCCCACATCAGCCTGGTGGAGCCCTTGCGTCCGGAGTGGCCGAGCTGCACTCCGATGGCGGTGCCGGGCGCTCCCGCGTGGACGAAGTCGGTGATCCGGGTCCAGGCGGCGGCCTGTTCGGGGGTGTAGAGCCCGGTGCAGCCGGGGGTGATGCGGCCCTCGGCGCTGACGCACACCATCTCCGTCATGACGAGTCCGGCGCCGCCGAGCGCGCGGGCGCCCAGGTGGACGAGGTGGAAGTCGCCGGGGACGCCGTCGACGGCCGAGTACATGTCCATGGGTGAGACCACGACGCGATTGCGGAGTTCGAGGCCGCGCAGCCGCAGCGGGGTGAACATCGGCGGAATGCCCGGCGGGCAGCCGAACTCCGTCTCGACGGCGGCGGTGAAGGAGGCGTCGCGCAGCCGCAGATTGTCGTGGGTGACGCGGCGGCTGCGGGTGAGGAGGTTGAAGGCGAACTGGCGGGGCGGCTGGTCGACGTAGGTGCCGAGCTCCTCGAACCAGCGCAGGCTGGCCGCGGCGGCCCGCTGGGTCGATTCGACGACCGGGCGGCGCTCCGCCTCGTACGCGGACAGGGCCTGCGGCAGGTCGGGCCGTTCCTCGATGCAGGCGGCGAGGGCCAGGGCGTCCTCCACGGCGAGTTTGGTGCCGGAGCCGATGGAGAAGTGCGCGGTGTGGGCGGCGTCGCCGATGAGGACCGTGTTGCCGTGCGACCAGTGGGCGTTGACGACGGTGCGGAAGGTGAGCCAGGAGGAGTTGTTGGAACGCAGCGGCCGGCCGCCGAGCGCCTCGGTGAAGATCTTGGCGCAGCGCAGCGTGGAGTGCTCGACCTCGCAGGTGTCGAATCCGGCGGCCCGCCAGACCTCCTCGCGCATCTCGACGATGACGGTGGAGGCGTCGGCGGAGAAGGGGTAGCCGTGGAGCTGCATCACTCCGTGGGCGGTCTCGGCGGTCTCGAAGCGGAAGGCGTCGAGAGCGAAGTCGGCGGCGAGCCAGATGTAGCGGCAGCGGTGGGTGGTGAGGCGGGGGCCGAAGGTGTCGGCGTGTGCGGCGCGGGTGAGGCTGTGCACCCCGTCGGCGGCGATCACCAGGTCGTGGGTGGCGGCCAGTTCGGCGGCGGGCGGGGCCTCGGTGCGGAAACGGAGGCGTACGCCGAGGGATTCGCAGCGCTCCTGCAGTATCCGCAGCAGCCTGCGCCGGCCCAGGGCGGCGAAACCGTGGCCGCCGGACGTCTGGGTGGTGCCCCGGTGGACGATGTCGATGTCGTCCCACCGGACGAATTCTTCCCTGAGGGCCCGGTACACGACGGGGTCGGCGTGTTCGATGCCGCCGAGGGTCTCGTCGGAGAGGACGACACCGAAGCCGAAGGTGTCCTCGGGGGCGTTGCGCTCCCAGACGGTGATCTCGCGCTCCGGGTCGAGCCGCTTGAGCAGGGCCGCGGCGTAGAGCCCACCGGGTCCGCCGCCGACGACCGCGATGCGCCGCACACCGGGCCGGACCGCGCCGGCTGTCGCCGCTTCGGGCCGGGCCGCGCCGAGCATCGCCGATCCGGGCCGGGCCGCGCCGGCTGTCGCCGCTTCGGAGGGCATCGTGCTACCGGCCCCGCCACTTCGGGGGCCGCTTCTCGGTGAAGGCGGCGTGGAATTCCGCGTAGTCGTCGCCGTGCATCAGCAGGGCCTGGGTGGCGGCGTCCATCTCGACCGCGGCGGCGAGCGGCATGTCGAGTTCGGCGGTGAGCAGTGCCTTGGTCTGGGCGAGCGCGAGGGCGGGTCCGTCGGCGAGGCGGCGGGCGAGCGCCGCCGCCCGTACGTCCGCCTGGCCCTCTTCGGTCAGCTCGCTGATCAGACCGATGCGTTCCGCTTCGGGTGCCCGGACCGGTTCGCCGAGCATCAGCAGCCGGGTGGCATGGCCGAGGCCGACGACGCGTGGCAGCAGGTAGGCGGCGCCCATGTCGCCGCCGGAGAGGCCGACCTTGGTGAAGAGGAAGGCGAAACGGGCCGACGGGTCGGCGATCCGGAAGTCGGCGGCCAGCGCGAGGACCGCCCCCGCGCCCGCGGCCACCCCGTGTACGGCGGCGATGACGGGGAAGGGGGTCTCACGGAGGGCCCGCACCACCTGCCCGGTCATGCGGTTGAAATCGAGGAGCTGGGCGGTGTCCATGGCGAGCGTCGCGCCGATGATGTCGTCGACGTCTCCGCCGGAGCAGAATCCGCGGCCCTCCCCCGCGAGCACCAGCGCTCGCACGCTGCGTTCGCGGGAGAGTTCGGCGAGCAGATCGCGCAGGTCGGCATAGGCGCCGAAGGTGAGCGCGTTGAGTTTCTCGGGCCGGGCGAGCGTGACGGTGGCAACCCCGTCGTCCGTCGTCAGCCGCAGATGGCGCCAGTCGTCCGTGTGCGGGGCGGAGCTGGGAAACGGGCTCATGGAGGGGGCTCCCCTTCAGCCGTCGGGCTGCTACCTGCCCCCGAACTTATCACTCGTACGTGACTTCCGTCACGAGCACGCGATATGCGGAGCGTGAGAACTCAGTGGCCAACGTCCCTTTGATACCGGTCGACAGTCCCTTGTCTGTGTCGTTGCGGTTCGTAAGGTTGAAACCGAGAAGTCTTGACCGCCAGAAGGTCCCGCGCCCCACGCGGGCGACCGCACCCGACCCCGAGCCCCGGAACGGAAACCATGCCGTGCCCACCGATGTCCCCTTCCCCGCCTCCTGGAGGATCGCGCTGCCGCATTCGACCGCGGCCGTACCGATCGCCCGCGCCCTGATCCGTACCGCACTCGCGGACATCGACGCGCCGGCCGACACCGACACCGCCGAGCTCCTCACCGCGGAGCTGGTCGCCAACGCGGTCGAGCACACTCGGAGCGACGAGCCCATCGAGCTGGTGGTGGAGCTCCTGCCGACCGGCTGCCAGGTCGAGGTGCACGACCGCGATCCCGCCCCGCCGGGCGGCCTGTCCTTCCCCCGGCCCGGCGCCGAACCGGACCCCTGGCAGGAACACGGCCGGGGCCTGTTGCTGATCCGTACGCTCAGCTCGTCCTGCGGACACCGCACCACGGAGCACGGCAAGGCGGTGTGGTTCACGCTGCCGTCCCTCACGCCTCAGAGCTGAGCGCCGCCCCGGAGCGGACCTGACGCCGACGGCCCCGGCCGGCCCGGCCTCAGCCGGTCGCGCCGCCGACGGCCAGCCGGGAGCGGCTGCGGCCGTAGAAGGCGTACACCGCCGCGCCGGCCATCAGGAAGACGGCGAACTGGATCCAGGTCCGCAGGCCCGTCCCGTACATCAGGTACACGCAGAAGCCGACGCCCAGGAGCGGGCTCAGCGGATAGAGCGGAACCCGGAACGAGCCCCGTACCTCCGGATTGCGGCGCCGCAGCACGATCACCGCGATGTTCACCGCGACCATGGTGGCCAGGGTGCCGATGGTCGTCAGGTTCACCACCACGTCGAGCGAGGCGAAGGCCGCCGGGACCGCGAAGACGACCGCCACGATCCAGGTGTTGGCGACCGGCGTCGACGTGCGCGGCGAGACCCGCTCGAAGACCCGCGGGATCAGTCCGTCCCGGGACATCGACATCAGGATGCGGGTCTGCCCGTACATCACCGCGAGCACGACCGAGGCGATCGCGACGACCGCGCCGAAGGCGATGACGCCGCCGCCCGCGGTCGAGTCGGTGACCTGGTCGACGACGATCGAGAGCGCCGCCGGCCGGTCGGCGACGGCCTTCGGCCCCAGCGCGCCGATGGCGGCGAGCGCGACCGCGCAGTAGAGCAGGGTGACCAGACCGATGCAGACCATGATCGCGACCGGGATGTTCCGCCGCGGGTTCTTGACCTCTTCGCCCGCCGTGGTGATGGCGTCGAAGCCGATGTACGAGAAGAAGGCCAGCGACGCGCCGGCCGTGACCCCGCCCGCGCCGTGGGCGAAGAACGGCGCGAGGTTTCCGCGCTCGAAGGCGGTGAAGGCGATGACGCAGAACAGGATCAGGATGGTGATCTTGAGGACCGCCATCGCGGCGGTGGCCCCGGCGCTCTCCCGGACGCCGCGCACCAGCAGGGTCGCGGCCATCATGACCACCAGCACGGCGGGCAGATTGACCACCCCGCCGTCGCCGGGCCCCGCCGAGAGCGCGGCCGGCAGCTGCGCGCCGAACAGGCTGTCCAGCAGCTCGTTGACGTACTGGCTCCAGCCGACGGCGACCGCGGAGACCGAGACGCCGTACTCCAGCAGCAGACACCAGCCGACGAGGAACGCGACGCGTTCGCCGAGGGTGGCGTAGGCGAAGGAGTAGGAGCTGCCGGAGACCGGGATGGCACTGCCCAGCTCGGCGAAGGAGAAGGCGGTGAAGATGCAGGTGATGGCGGCCAGCACGAAGGAGAGCACCACCGCGGGGCCCGCCTCGGCGACGGAGTCGGACAGGCCGACGAAGATGCCGGTGCCGACGACGGCACCGACACCGAAGCACACCAGCTGGAAGAGTCCCATGGTGCGCTTGAGGCCGTGCCCCTCCAGGTCGGCGCCGGACTCGGCGATCAGCTGGTGGGGGTTCTTGATGCGCGGCCCGGACAGGTGCGGGGGGCTAGGTGGGCGCAGCGGACTCACGGGGGATGGTCTCTTCTCTGGTGGAGCATGTGGGGGGACGCGCGTCAGGGGCTGTGGGGGCCCCGGCGACACACAGAAAAATGGGGTTCGAGCGTGCGAGCCCGAACCCCACCAAGAGGCAACATATTAGTCGCCTTTGCGCATGTTCACCCAATCGGGCGCATGGTCATGCAGCCGACCGGCCGCCGACCGCCGGAGCCGCCAGGGTCGCCACCAGAACGGCCTTGATCGTGTGCATCCGGTTCTCCGCCTCGTCGAAGACGACCGAGTGCGCGGACTCGAAGACCTCGTCGGTGACCTCCAGCTCCGTCAGTCCGTAATCGGCCTCGATCTGCCGCCCGACCCCGGTGCCGAGGTCGTGGTAGGCGGGGAGGCAGTGCAGGAACTTCACGCCGGCGTTGCCGGTGGCGCGGAGCACGTCCATGGTCACGCTGTACGGCGCCAGGGCCTCGATGCGCTCGGCCCAGACCTCCTTGGGCTCCCCCATCGAGACCCAGACGTCGGTGGCGACGAAGTCGGCGCCCCTGACGCCCTCGGCGACGTCCTCGGTGAGCGTGACGGTCGCGCCGCTCCCGACGGCCAGCCGGCGGGCCTCGGCGACGATCCCCTCGGCGGGCCAGTACGCCTTCGGCGCGACGATCCGTACGTCCATGCCGAGCAGGGCGCCGGTGACCAGGTAGGAGTTGCCCATGTTGAAGCGGGCGTCGCCGAGGTAGGCGAAGGCGATCCGCTCCAGCGGCTTGTCGCTGTGCTCGGTCATGGTGAGGACGTCGGCGAGCATCTGGGTCGGGTGCCAGTCGTCGGTGAGCCCGTTGAACACCGGCACGCCGCCGTGGGCGGCCAGCTCCTCCACGGCCGCCTGACTGTCACCGCGGTACTCGATGCCGTCGAACATCCGGCCGAGGACGCGGGCCGTGTCCTTCACCGACTCCTTGTGCCCCAGCTGGGAGCCGGAGGGGTCCAGATAGGTCGTCGAGGCGCCCTGGTCGGCCGCGGCCACCTCGAACGCGCAACGGGTCCGGGTCGAGGTCTTCTCGAAGATCAGCGCGATGTTCCTGCCGCGCAGCCGCTGCGCCTCGGTCCCCGACTTCTTGGCGCTCTTGAGCTCGGCCGCGAGCTCGATCAGGCCGCGGAACTCCTCGGCCGTGAAGTCCAGCTCCTTGAGGAAGTGGCGGCCTGTGAGGTCTATGGCCATGGGACAGCTCCTGGGTCGGGCGGGGATCGCACGTACGGTAATTCTGGAAGTCTATACGACACCATGCATCGCTATACGGAGACGGGTGCGCCGAGGCGCGGCCGCGCACCCCGCCGCGACCCGCCCCACTCCCGTGAACCCGTTCGCGCCCCCGCGTACCTCTGTGCGGTCCGGCCGCGCCTACACCGGGTCGCGCACCACCGGGCAGCTCATGCAACGGGGGCCGCCCCTGCCCCGGCCGAGTTCACTGCCGCGGATCTCGATGACCTCGATGCCCTCCTTGCGCAGGAAGGTGTTGGTGGTGGCGTTGCGCTCGTACGCGACGACGACGCCCGGCTCGACGGCCAGCACGTTGCAGCCGTCGTCCCACTGTTCGCGCTCGGCGGCGTGCACGTCCTGGGTGGCGGTGAGGACCCGGATCGAGTCCAGCCCCAGGGCGTGCGCGATCGCCTGGTGCATGTGCTCGGGCGGATGGTCGGTGACCTTGAGGTCCCTGGGCCCCGCGCCGGGCTCGATGGTGTACGAGCGGAGCATGCCCAGCCCGGCGTACTTGGTGAAGGTGTCGCCGTCGACCATCGTCATCACCGTGTCGAGGTGCATGAACGCCCGGCGCTTGGGCATGTCGAGCGCCACGATCGTATGGGCCGAGCCGGCGTCGAACAGGCCGCGGGCCAGCATCTCCACCGCCTGCGGAGTGGTGCGCTCGCTCATCCCGATGAGGACGGCACCGTGCCCGATGACCAGGACATCGCCGCCCTCGATGGTGGACGGGTAGTCGTCCTGCCCCTGGGACCAGTGGTGGAAGGCGCCTGCCTCGGGGCCGGTGAAGAGGGGGTGGTGGCGGTAGATCGCCTCGAAGTGGACGGTCTCGCGCTGCCGGGCCGGCCAGCGCATGGCGTTGATGGACACCCCGTCGTATATCCAGGCCGAGGTGTCCCGGGTGAAGAGGTGGTTCGGCAGCGGGTCCAGCAGGAAGTCGTCCAGGTCCATGACGTGGAAGCGGACCGAGGTCGGCTCGCTGTTGCCCGCCAGGAACTCCCGCTTGGTCATGCCGCCGACCAGCGCGTCGGCCAGCTCCGCGCTGGGCAACTCCTCGAAGGCGGCCCGCAGATGCTCGGTGGCGAGCGGTCCGTACTCCTTCTCCTCGAAGACCCGGTCCAGGACGAGCCGTCTGGCCACCGGGATGTCCAGCGACTCACGGAGCAGATCGCCGAAGAGGTGCACCTCCACACCGCGGTCACGCAGCACGTCCGCGAAGCCGTCGTGCTCCTGGCGGGCCCGGCGGACCCAGAGCACATCGTCGAAGAGGAGCGCGTCCTTGTTGCTGGGGGTGAGCCGCTTCAGTTCCAGATCCGGACGGTGCAGAATGACGCGGCGCAGCCGCCCGGCCTCGGAGTCGACGTGGAATCCCATGTCTCCATCCTCACCGTGCGCGGGCCGGTGAACCCTGCGAATCGCCAGCGGGTTTTCCGTTGATCACTCCGGATCGCTCCGGAAAACCCGCCGGCGCCTCCGCGAAACCCGCCGGCGACGCTCCGCCGCCTGACCGACGCGCCTCACAGGCGCGGGTCGACCGGCTCCGACTCCAGGGCCAGTACCGCGAACACCGCCTCGTGGACCCGCCACAGCGGCTCCCCGTCGGCCAGCCGGTCCAGCGCTTCGAGCCCCAGCGCGTACTCCCTCAGCGCCAGCGAACGCTTGTGGCCGAGGAACCTGTCGCGCAGCCGCTCCAGGTTCTCCGGGCGGGTGTATTCGGGGCCGTAGATGATCCGGAGGTACTCCCGGCCGCGCACCTTGATGCCCGGCTGGACCAGCCGTCCCTTGCCGTCCCGTACGAGCGCGGCGAGCGGCTTGACGACCATGCCTTCGCCGCCGCGGCCGGTCATCTCCAGCCACCAGTCGACCCCGGCGCGCACCGATGCCTCGTCCCCGGTGTCGACGACGAGCCGGCGGGTGATCTGGAGGAGCCCCGTCGGGTCGTGCTCGACCAGCCGGTCGAGCACGGCCAGCTGCTCGTCGTGCGGTACGGAAGCCAGCGAGCGGCCCTGCACGGCGAGGATCTGGAACGGCGCGAGCCGCACCCCGTCCAGGCCCTGGGTGGGCCAGCAGTACCGGCGGTACGCCTCGGTGAACGCGGTGGCGTCCTCGGCCCGGCCCCGCTGGCGCTCCGCGAGCGGACCGACGTCCACACCGCGGGCGGCCGCCGCCGCGAGTGCCGCGCCGGCCGGTGGGAGGACGGCGCCGGACGCGGCACCGACCGCGGCGTACTGCGAGCGCAGCAGCCCGGCCGCCTTGAGGGACCAGGGCATCAGCTCGGCGTCGAGCAGCACCCAGTCGGTGCCCCACTCCTCCCACAGTCCGGCGGCGGTGACGGCGGTGCGCAGCCTGCCGAGGATCACCTCGGTGAGCGCGCCGTCGTCGAGGAACGGCCGTCCGGTACGGGTGTACAGCGCCCCGGTCGGACCGCCCCCGGCGCCGGGGGTGCCGCCGACGCCGAACCGCTCACGGGCGGCGGCCGCGTCCCGGCAGACCAGCACCACCGCACGCGATCCCATGTGCTTCTCCTCGCACACGACCTGGGTGACGCCATCGGCCCGGTACTGCGCGAAGGCCTCGGCCGGGTGCTCCAGATAGCCGTCCTCGCGCGAAGTGGCGGTCGGCGCCATGGTCGGCGGGAGGTAGCCGAGCAGCTGGGGGTCGACGGCGAACCGGCTCATGACTTCGAGGGCGGCGGCGGCGTTCTCCTCGCGGACCGCGATGCGGCCCATGTGGCGGGTCTCGACGATCCGCCGGCCCTGCACGTCGGCGAGGTCCAGCGGGCGTCCCTCCCGGCCGCCGGGCGCCTGAGTGGCCAGCGGCTTGGCCGGCTCGTACCAGACCCGCTCGGCCGGTACGTCGACGAGCTCGCGCTCCGGCCAGCGCAGCGCGGTCATCTTCCCGCCGAAGACCGCTCCGGTGTCCAGGCAGATGGTGTTGTTGATCCAGGAGGTGCTGGGCACCGGGGTGTGGCCGTAGACCACGGTGGCGCTGCCCCGGTACTCCTCCGCCCAGGGGTAGCGCACGGGCAGGCCGAACTCGTCGGTCTCACCGGTGGTGTCCCCGTACAGGGCGTGCGAGCGGACCCGTCCGGAGGTGCGGCCGTGGTACTTCTCGGGCAGCCCGGCGTGACAGACGACGAGCTTGCCGTCGTCCAGCACGTAGTGGCTGACGAGCCCGTCGATGAACTCCCGCACCTGCTCGCGGAAGGCCGGGTCCTTCTCGTCCTCCCGCTCCAGCTGCTCGATGGTCTCGGCGAGTCCGTGGGTGTGCTGGACGTTGCGGCCCTTGAGGTAACGGCCCAGCTTGTTCTCGTGGTTGCCCGGTACGCACAGCGCGTCGCCCGCCGCCACCATGGCCATCACGCGGCGCAGCACTCCGGGGCTGTCGGGACCGCGGTCCACGAGGTCGCCGACGAAGACGGCCGTACGCCCTTCGGGGTGCGTTCCGTCGACGTAGCCGAGCTTGCCGAGCAGGGACTCCAGCTCGGAGCTGCAGCCGTGGATGTCGCCGATGATGTCGAAGGGGCCGCCGAAGTGGCGCAGGTCGTTGTAGCGGCGCTCCAGCACCACTTCGGCCCGGTCCGCCTCCTCTTCGGTGCGCAGGATGTGCACCTTGCGGAAGCCCTCGCGCTCCAGGCCCCGCAGTGAACGGCGCAGTTCGCGACGGTGGCGCTGGATGACGTGGCGCGGCATGTCGGCGCGGTCGGGGCGGGCCGCGTTGCGCGCGATGCAGACCTCCTCGGGCAGGTCGAGGACGATCGCGATGGGCAGCACGTCATGGCTTCTGGCCAGCTGGACGAGCTGCCTGCGGCTCTCGGACTGGACGCTGGTGGCGTCCACGACGGTCAGCCGCCCGGCCGCCAGCCGCTTGCCCACGATGTAGTGCAGTACGTCGAAGGCGTCCCGGCTGGCGCTCTGGTCGTTCTCGTCGTCGGCGACCAGGCCGCGGCAGAAGTCCGAGGAGACGATCTCGGTGGGCTTGAAGTGCTTGCGGGCGAAGGTGGACTTCCCGGAGCCGCTGGCCCCGATGAGGACCACGAGGGAGAGGTCGGTCACCGGCAGCGTGCGTGCGGTACTGGTCATGCGGCATTCGCCTCCTTCTCGGTCCGAATCCCGCTCTGCTTCGCGGTCTCGCCGGCCGTGGTCAGGGTGAACACGGCCATCTGTGTGGGCGGTCCCACCTCGGGGTCGTCCGTCCCCACGGGTACGAAGTCGACCGCGTACCCGTGCCGCTGCGCCACTTCCCGGGCCCAGCCGCGGAATTCGTCCCTGGTCCATTCGAACCGGTGGTCGCCGTGGCGCGCGTGCCCGGCGGGCAGGGTCTCCCAGCGGACGTTGTACTCGACGTTCGGTGTGGTCACGAGCACGGTCCGCGGACGGGCCGAGCCGAACACCGCGTACTCCAGCGCGGGCAGTCGCGGCAGGTCGAGGTGCTCGATCACCTCGCTGAGCACGGCCGCGTCGTACCCCTTGAGCCGCTTGTCGGTGTAGGTGAGGGAGCCCTGCCGGAGGGTGACCCTGGCCGCCTGCCGCTCGCCCATCCGGTCCAGCTTGAGCCGTCGCGACGCGAGGGTGAGGGCACGCATGGAGACGTCGACACCGACGATCTCGGTGAAGGCCACGTCCTTGAGGAGCGCCTGCACCAACTGGCCCTGGCCGCAGCCCAGGTCGAGGACCCGGCTCGCGCCGGCGGCCCGCAGCGCTTCGAGAACGGCGGCGCGGCGCTGCTCGGCGAGCGGCACCGGCTTCTCCTCGGTGTCGGTCGTCTCGTCGACCGCGTTGTCGATGCTCTCGACGTCGAGGTCGTCCGACTCGGCGAGCCGCACCAGTTCGAGCTGCTGCATCGCCTGACGGGTCAGCCCCCAGCGCCGGGACAGATAGCGGCTGGTGATCAGCTTCTGCTCGGGGTGGGTGGCGAGCCAGCCCTCGCCCGCGCGCAGCAGCTTGTCCACCTCGTCCGGTGCGACCCAGTAGTGCTTGGCGTCGTCCAGCACCGGCAGCAGCACGTAGAGCTGGCGCAGGGCGTCCGCCAGCCGCAGCTCGCCTTCGAGGACCAGCCGTACGTACCGGGAGTCCCCCCACTCCGGGAACTGCTCGTCCAGCGGTACCGCCACGGCGTCCACGCTCGTCCAGCCGAGCGGCCCGAAGAGCTTGCGCACCAGCTCCGCACCGCCTCGGGCCGGAAGCGCCGGCACCTCGATCCGCAACGGCATCGGCGCCCGCACGCGCTCGGGCAGCGCACGGCACACCCCGTTCAGCGCGGACTTGAAGACCGCGCTCATGGCGACGGACAGCAGCGAGGAGGCCGCGTACGGGCGGTCGTTGACGTACTGCGCGAGGGCCGCGTCGGGAGCGCCTCCCCGGCCCTTGCCCTTGCCGCGGCGCACCAGCGCCACGGGGTCCACCTCCAGCAGGAGCGCCGCGGTGCAGCGCTCGGCGGATGCCTCGGGGTAGAAGACATGCGCGGTGCCGTGTGAGGTGGAGAACGCCTGCGCCTTCTCGGGGTGCTTGTGCAGCAGAAAACCGAGGTCGGTCGCCGGACGTTCCAGGTCGCCGGTCGTGCTGATTGTCAGGAACACACCTCTGAGTATGGTCTGCTCCACACGCCCCCACCAGGTATTTTCGCGTGTCCGAGCCATCTCCCCGGCAAGCGCCGCGACGCGCTGCCACCCCCGTCGCGCACTACATGGGCCCGCCGCCCGCCGTCGGGCCGAGCAGCCCGGCCAGTTCCGCGACGGTGTCCGGGCCGACCCGGCAGCAGCCGCCGATCAGCCGGGCGCCGGCATCCTGCCAGGCTCTCGCCCTGCCCGGCTCGAACGTGGGGGCACCGACCCATCCACGGCCGCCCGCGTCCCACCGCTCGCCGCTGTTCGGGTAGACGACGACCGGCTTCCCGGTCACCTCGGCGGCCACCCGCACCGCCCGGCCGGCATCCGCCGGATCGCAGCAGTTCACCCCCACGGCCACCACCTCGTCGTGCCCCCGGACCAGCCCGAAGGCCGTCTCCAGCGGCTGGCCCGCCCGGGTACGGTCACCCGCCACGCTGTACGAGAGCCAGACCGGCAGCCCGCACCCCTCGACCGCTTGCAGCAGGGCCTCGGCCTCGTCGGCGTCCGGCACCGTCTCCAGCGCCAGCACATCGGGCCCGGCGGCGGCCAGCGCCTCGATCCGGGGCCGGTGGAAGCGCTCCAGTTCCCGGCCGGTGAGCCCGTACCGGCCCCGGTACTCGCTGCCGTCCGCCAGCATCGCCCCGTACGGGCCGACCGAGGCGGCGACCCAGACGTCCCGCTCCACCGCACCGGCCGCCCGCCGCGCCAGCCGGACACTGCGGGCGAACAGCTCGGCCGCCTCCGCCCGTCCGATCCCCCGCCGCGCGAACCCCTCGAAAGTCGCCTGGTAGCCGGAGGTGATGAGCACCTGTGCACCCGCACGCACATAGGCGGTGTGCGCCGCCTCGATCTGTCCGGGCCCGTCGGTCAGCAGCCGGGCCGACCACAGGGCGTCGGACAGATCGCAGCCCTGCGCCTCCAACTGGTTGGACAGTCCCCCGTCCAGCACGACCGGCCCCGCCGCGAGAGCTTGCCCGAGCGTACGGACGGGCGGGCCGCCGAGTGCGCCACCGGGCGTACCGGCCGTCGCACCGACAGGCGCAACCTCCGGCGTACCGACGGGCGGGCGTCGGGGCGGTGGGCCCTCGGCCCGGTGAGCGGGGTACACAGGTGAGTCCCTCCATCTGTCAGTCCGTCAGTCCGTCGGTCCGTCTCTCCGCCGGCCCGTCGGCCCGTCGGTCGGTAGGTCGGTAGGTCGGTAGGTCCGTCGGTCCGTCGGTCCGTCGGTCCGTCCTGATCCTCGCGCTGTCCTCGGCCCGTCGGCTCAGCCGAGCTGGGACCGGACCTGCGCGGAGATCAGCTCCAGGTGGTCCAGGTCGTCGAGGTCCAGCACCTGGAGGTAGATCCGGGACGAGCCGATCGCGCCGTACCGGCCGATCTTGTCGACCACCTCGGCGGGCGAGCCCGCGAGCCCGTTCGCCTTCAGCTCCGCCACCTCACGCCCGATGACGGAGGCGCGGCGTGCCACCTCGGCGTCATTCCTGCCGACGCAGACCACCAGGGCGTTGGAGTACACCAGGTCGTCCGGTGCGCGGCCGGCCGCCGTTGCCGCGTCCCTGACCCGGCCGAACTGCTTCTCGCTGTCCTCCAGCGACGCGAAGGGGATGTTGAACTCGTCCGCATAGCGAGCGGCCAGTCGCGGTGTGCGCGTCGCGCCGTGGCCACCGATCAGCACCGGCACCTTGGCCTGCGCCGGCTTGGGCAGCGCGGGCGAATCGGTGAGCTGGTAGTAGGTGCCCTCGAAGTCGAACGTCTGGCCCACCTCGGTCGCCCAGAGCCCCGTGATGATCTCCAGCTGCTCCTCCAGCCTGCCGAACTTCTCCTTGGGGAACGGAATGCCGTAGGCCTTGTGCTCCTCCTCGAACCAGCCCGCGCCAAGTCCCAGTTCGACGCGCCCTCCGGACATCCGGTCGACCTGTGCGACCTGGATGGCGAGCACGCCGGGGAGCCGGAAGGTCCCCGCGGTCATCAGCGTGCCGAGCCGGATCCGCTTGGTCTCACGCGCCAGCCCGGCCAGGGTGATCCAGGCGTCGGTCGGGCCGGGCAGCCCGTCCCCCGGTCCCATGCGGAGGTAGTGGTCGGAGCGGTAGAAGGCGTCGAAGCCGAGGTCCTCGGTCGCCTTGGCGACGGTGAGCAGGGTGTCGTAGTCGGCCCCTTGCTGGGGCTCGGTGAAGATTCGAAGATCCATGCGTCCATCCTGCACCTCCGGCCGCCGGTCGCTCCGCTCCTCCCGTCTCCCCCGCGCCGTCACCGCCGGACTCCGGTACAGTCACCCGCCCCCTCCCGTCCGGGCACCGTCCCCGAAGCCGCACGTCACTCCCGGAGCCTTGCGCGGCCCCGGCCGGCCGCCGTCGTACCCGCCGTCCCGCCGACCCCACTGCCCTCGCCGGCCGCGCCGTACGGGCCGGTCGCCCCGTGCACGCCGTACGGGCCGTCCCGCCCCCGGCCGCGCTCCAGATCCTGCTGCCGCTCCCTTTCGTGCTCGTCGAGGCGACGGAGCATTCCGTGCACCCGGTCCATCGACTCGTCGGCCGCGTCGATCGCCTCCATGCACTGCCAGTAGAGCCCTTGCTCATCGGTCTCGCAGGCGACCCCGACCAGCGCCATCCCCACCTCACCGAGCAGTGCGACCAGCCCGGTCAGCGTCACCCGGGGGTCGGCCAGCCCGGAGAGCTGCGCGGCCCGCGCCACCCCGGCCCGCGCCGCCGGGTGGTCCAGCGAACCGCTGCTCCGCCCGCCGATCTCGCTCAGCCCACGCGCCTCTCCCCGTAACTCCTTGGGCCCGTCGGCCGCCAGGCGGCTGCCGATCGCCTGGGCCAGCGCCTGGGCCTGCCAGGCCTCCGCGATGATGTCCGGCGTACCCCTGCTCTGCGCCAGAGCACGCCGGCTGACTCCCACAAGCCGTTCCGCTTCCATGCGTTCCCCCGTCCGTACGAAAAGCCGCTCACCTCATCCATTACCCACAGTGAGGTCACTGGTACCGAAAAGCCAGGGGAATTCGGAAATCTGTGGACACAAAATCGATTGTGGACAAGTTGATCACTCCGAAGAGTGACGGTCACCCGTTTCCGTGGACTCCTGGCCTTCCGGCACGGGGAATCGGGACTCGTTCCGCTCGATCTTCTCCGACAGCGCGGAGAGCGCGTCGATGCCCAGCACCTCGCAGAACTGGAGCAGATACGCGAGGACATCCGCGACCTCGTCCGCCACCCGGTGCGCCGTCTCGGGCCGCTCCATCACGCGTGCCGACTGCTCCGGCGTCAACCACTGGAAGATCTCCACCAGTTCGGACGCCTCGACGCTCAGCGCCGCCGCCAGGTTCTTCGGGGTGTGGTACTGCTCCCAGTCACGTGCGGCCGCGAACGCGGCCAGCCGTCGCTGCAGGGTCTGTACATCGAGTTCTGTCACGGCTCCAGGTCTACCACCGTCACCCCGGGCGTCTCCCGGGCCCGTTCGGCGTTCGGCTCCGTGACCGTCCCGATCAGCCTGAGGTGCCCGGTCGCCCCGACCGACACGGCCAGGGCGAGCAGTTCGCGCAACTGCCCGCCGTCCAGGTCCCGGTCGAGTCCGTCGGCCAGCACGGCGAGGGTCTGCATGGCCGACGGCACCTCCCCCGCGGTGTCCACCGCCACCGCCTCCGGACCGGTGAGCAGCACCAGGGCGAGGGCGAGATAACGCAGTTCGCCGTCCCCGAGCCGCTCGACCGGGGTGGCCCGCCCCCCGCCCCGCCCGAGCATCGCCCGCAGCGATCCGTCCCCGAGCCGTTCGACGCCCAGCGCGGTCACCGTCCCCGCGCACCCGGCGTGCGCCGCGGCGACGAGCCGGGCATGGCGCTGGACGCACTGCGCGCGGGTACGCTCCAGCACCGCGGCGAGGTTGTCGCAGCCGCGTCGCAGCCTGTCGTCACCGACATGCACGGGGGCCCGCATCCACTGCGGCTGCGGTTCGCACGCGAAGACCGACCGCAGGGCCACCACCATCTGCTCGGCGGCGGCCAGGACCCGTAACTGCCCCTCGGTCCGGCCCGCGACCCGCAGCGGCAGCAGGGCCGTGCCCAGCCGGTCGTCCGGCAGCGGTGCCCGTGTCACGGGGACCGCTCCCGCCGTGTGCCAGGCCGCCTGGACGGTGGCGCGCCCCGGGTCGCGCAACGCGGTGGTGAGCAGGGTCTCGCCGCTGCCGGTGAGCCGCTCGCCGACGATGCGCAGGGTGGGCTCCGCCTGGATGGCGACGTCCAGCCGCACCGGCCCGGCCGGACCGTCCGCCGTACAGCCGATCCGGAAGCCGCGGCGGCCCTGCGCATCGGCCGCGGCCCCCTCCGGCACACAGGCCGCCGGATCCGGGAACACCTCGTCCAGCGGGTCTCCGCCGCCCAGCCGTGCCAGGGCCTCGTACGCCCGTAACGCGCTCGATTTGCCGCTGCCGGCGGGCCCGCCGAAGAGCGTGACCGGGCCGATGGGGAAGGCGGCGCCCCGGTGCGAGGCGAAGGCGGACAGCCGCAGCTCGGTGACGACGGGTCCGGCGGAGCGGACCGGCGTGCGTGCGGCGAGGGACGTGCCGCCGGGCACGGTCGGGGCGGCGGACGGCGTCGGGAAGGTCTCGGGGCGGAGTGCAGTCATGGGCGGACGGTATGCAGGCCGCCTTCAGGCGAACCGTTCCGCCTGAACGACCTTCCTACGATCGGAGTACGTCGAACACCTCGCACGCCCCCGGCCACCGCCCGCCCCGCGGCCCTCCTACGAACCCGGAAGGCCCGCCGCCGTGACTCCCTCGACCTCCATGCCGACCGGGGACAGCAGGAAGACATTGCGGTCGACCCGGTGCATTCCGCTGCCGAGGCCGAAGACCACCCCGCTGGTGAAGTCCAGGATGCGTTTGGCCACATCCGTCTCGGCGCTGGTCAGATCGAGCAGCACCGGAATCTGCGCGACCAGATATTCGGCCACCTCCCGTGCGTCCGCGAAGACCTGCACCCGCAGCACGACGAGTCGCCGTTGCTCGGCCGCTTCGGCCTCCTCGACCGTGCGGTGGTCCACTCTGGACGGCCACTCGTTGCGGCTGCGCAGAGGTACGACCTGGGCAAGCCCCTCCCACTGCTCGTCCGTGACGTCGTACCTGTCGTACCTGCTCACCGGACCACCCCGTCTGTGCTTCGGTCGGCGTTGCGCCGGCTGCGCTCGCTGTTCATCCGGCAATTCTCTCGCCACTCACCCGTTCGGCGTACCACCGACACGGTTCAAGGGCCGATCGACACCGCCGGCGGCCCGTCCGCCGCTTCCCCGGCGGTCCTGTGCCGGTGGGCTTCCGCGCTCATGTCGACGGGGGTGAACCGTACCGGAAGCCGGACCAGCGCGCGGTGGAAGGGGCCCGGACGCCACTTCAGCCCATCGGCCGGAACAGCCAGTTCCGTGTCGCACAGCTGGCTGGTGAGCTGCTCGATCCCGGTCATGGCGATGAGCAGCGCCGGCTGCTTGGCCGGGCAGCGGTGCGGACCGGCGGACCAGGCGAGGTGGGCGCTGGCCCCGGAGCGGACGGCGGAGTCCGAAGGGCCGGGCGCCGAACGGGTGTTGGCCGCGGCGTAGGAGACCAGGAGGAGTTGTCCCGCGCGCAGCCGCACGCCGTGGAACTCCGTGTCGTGCCGCGGGTAGTGGGCCGCGAGATTGGCCAGCGGCGGGTCCTGCCAGAGGACCTCGTCGATCGCCTCGTGGGCCGTCATCGCGCCGCCGTGCAGCGACCCGGCGTAGCGGGTGTCGGTGAGCATGTGCAGCAGCGCGTTGCCGATCAGATTGGTCGTCGGATCGTGACCCGCGCTCATGATCAGGGTGATCTGACGCACGGTCTCGTCGTTGTCCAGATTGGCCGGATGGCCGAGAAGGTACGAGGTGAGGTCGCGGCGCGGCCGGGCGCGCCGGGCGGCGACCAGTTCGGTGACGACGTCGACGAGGTCGGCGTACGCGGTGGTGGCGTTCTCGGCGGAGTTGAACATGCCGGCGATGCCGTTGACGATGCGTTCGCCGTCGCCCGGCTGCACGCCGAACCAGGTGACGAAGACGTGCAGCGGGAGCCGCCGGGCGTACTGGGCGATGAGATCGGCGTTGCCGTCGGCGGCGAATTCGCCGATCAGGCGCCCCGCGACCCGGGTGACCTCGGCACGCAGGACGTGCGGTTCGATCAGGGCGAGGCTGTCGTTGATGGCGTCGCGGTAGCGGGCGTGCACGTCGCCGTCGCTGAAGAGCGCGGTGGGCCGGTAGCCGAGCACGGGCAGGATCGGCGAGTCGTCGGGGACGGTGGCCTGCCAGGCGCGCGGGTCCTTGGTGAAGGTGTGGGTGTCGCGGAGCAGATCGACGGCGGCCTGGTAGTCGGTGACCAGCAGGGCGTCGATGCCGGGGGCGAGCCGGACGGGCGCAAGGGGGCCGTGTTCGCGCAGCCGCCGGTAGTGGTCGTGCGGGTCGGCGGCGAACTCCGGACCGTACAGGGCGAGGGGTTCCGGCGGTTGTACGTACGGTGTCATGACGGGTCCTCGGGCCGGGGCATCCGGGTCAGTACGTGCTCGGCCAGCGCGATCAGCGCGTCGATGCTGCCGCGGCGTTCGCGGGCGTCGCACTGCACCAGCGGCGTCTCGGGGGCGAGGTCGAGGTGTTTGCGCAGGACCTCGTCGGTGTGGGCGGGGGCGTCGGGGAAACGGTTGACCGCGATCGCGTACGGCAGGCCCTGCTCCTCGACCATGTCCATGACTGCGAAGGAGTCGGCGAGCCTGCGGGTGTCGACCAGTACGAGTGCGCCGAGCGCCCCGCGCGCGATGTCCTCCCAGAGCGGCAGGAACCGCTGCTGGCCGGGGGTGCCGAACATGTAGAGCACCAGGTCGTCCAGGACGGTGAGCCGGCCGAAGTCGACGGCGACGGTGGTCGTGGTCTTGTCCGGCAGTCCGGCGGTGTCGTCGAACCGGGTACTGGACTGGGTCATCGCCTCTTCGGTGTGGAGCGTGGCGATCTCCGACAGCGTACGGATCAGGGTGGTCTTGCCGACGCCGAACGGACCCGTGACGACGATCTTCATCAGGGTCCGGGCGGCGGGCGGCAGATAGCCGACGCCGGTGCGTTCAGTGGAGGGAGCGGAGTCCAACGAGCAGCCTCTCGACGAGCGACCGGTCGATCTCCCCGGCGCTGGGGACGGGCGGTCGGGTGTGCAGATGTCCGGCGGCCGCGAGGTCCGTGGCCAGGAAGACGGTGGCGCTGACCGGCAGGTCCAGGTGGGCCGCGCACTCGACGACGGTGAGCGCCCCCGGTTCGAGCAGCTCGCAGAGTCTGCGCTGCTCCGAGCCGGTGTCCTGGGGCAGCTCGGTGCCGGCGCGCACGAGGATGTCGAGCCGGTCGAGTGCGGGACCGGCGGGCCGGGTCCGGCCGCCGGTGACCAGGTAGGGGGGTATCAGACGGCGACCCGGGCCGGAGGTCATGGCCGGGCGTCGGTGTCCGGCCGGCGGGCGGGTGCGTTCATCGCCCGGGTCAGGGCGGTGACCTGCACCTGCATCTGGTACGCGATGTCGCCGAGCTTGGCCCCGGGTTCCGCGAACAGGGCGAGCGTGGTGTTGTTCCCGGCCGGTACGACGATGGCGAAGCCCTGGTCCGACTCGACGACGGTCTGGGCCAGCTGCGGCGCCTCGACGTCGGTGAAGGCCGTGGTGAACGCGCGGGCCGCGGCGTGCAGGGTGGCGGTCATGGCGGCGACCCGTTCGCCGGAGGCCCGGTCCAGGCCGGGCGAGGCGCCCTCGACGAGGCCGTCACCGGTGGCGACCACGGCGTGCTGGACTCCGGGCAGCTCCAGCAGCGGGGTCAGCACCCATGCGAGGTCGCCGGTGGTGGAAGTGGGGGCGCTCACGTCTGGTCGTCTCCTTGGTCGTCCCGGTCGTCCGGGTGGTCGTGGTCGTCCGGTGCGGGTGCGGACGGCGGTCCGGCGACGCTTCTGCCGTTGAGGGTGCCCTGCTGGAGTGCCGCCCAGGAAGCCCCGGCCTGCTCCGGTGTACGGGGCATCTGTTCGAGGTCCGGGGCGGCGGAGGCGGCGCGGACCGGGGCCGGGCGTGGTGCGCGTCGGCGTCGGCTGGGCAGCGCGGGTGCCTCGCCGGCGGCGGGTTGCGGCACGGGGGCGGTCTCCTGCTCGGTCGGGGCGGGGACGGCGGGCGTGGCCTGCTTCCGCACCGGCTTCGGGGCGAGGGCGGAGAGGCTGCGGTCGTCCTCCAGCACGGTCAGCAGATGGGCGGGGACGCGCAGGATCGTGCGCATGCCGCCGAACGGCGATTCCTCGATGTGGCAGTTGAAGCCGTACTGCAGCACCAGTCGGCCGACGACGGCGAAGCCGGTCTGCGGGGGATCGCCCAGCTCGGTCAGCAGGACCTCGGGCGGGCCCGCGAGCAGCGCCCGTGCCCGGTCGAGCGCGTCGCTGTCCATGCCGATGCCCGCGTCGTCGACCACCAGGAACGCGCCCCGGCCGCCGCTCTGCTGGAGGGTGACCTGGACATCGGTGTCGGGGTGCGAGTAGGCGGTGGCGTTGGCCAGGACTTCCGCCAGGGCGATGGCGAGGGGTTCGGCGGCGCGGGCGACGAGGGCCAGCCGTTCGTCGCGCAGGTGGTTGGCGACCTTGATGCGTTCGTAGCCGGCGACGCGGGACTGGGCGCCGAGCACGATCTCGACGAGCGGTGAGTTCTGGCGGGCGAGGCCGGGCCAGGCGTCGCAGAGCACCGCGGTGGCCTGGGTGCGTCGCAGCGCCAGTTCGTTGCGGAAGTCCAGTTGCAGGATGCGCGGGTCGTCGTACTCGTGCTGGAGCTCGTGCAGCAGCTGCTGGGACTGGTTGAGCAGGGACTGGATCTTGGCGGAGGTGCCGCGCATCGCCGCGCGGGCGGCCGCGTCGACCCGGCCCCGCTCCTCGACGACGGCGGCGCGGGCGGCCTGCACCGCCTCGGTGAGCAGCCGCGCGGAGCCGCCGTCGACCTCGGCCGCCTCCCGCAGTCCGGGGACCTTGGCGGTGGGGTGGGAGAGGGCGAGCGCGGCGGCGGGTATCCGCTCGCGGGCCAGCTGGCGGATCTCGTCGGTGAGGGCCGCGGTCCGGGCCTCGGCGGCCTTCGCCTGACGTTCGGCCAGCTCGGCGCGGGCCGCGGCGATGCGTTCGGCGCGCGCCGAGTTCTGTGCGCGGACCGCTGCCGCCACGGCAGCGGCGGCGGCGATCACCGCCACTATCCAGCCCATGCCGTCACCGCGTTTCTGTTGTCGGACCGGTCTTCCGGCCGAATCGGTGGCAGGAGTTCCGCGGGTCCGGCCGGCTCATCCGGACAGGCCCTGGCGCTCCGCCGGTCCGGCCGGCCCGTCCGGCTGTTCCAGTTCCTGAGCGACCACGGCGACCTCGGTCATCACCTGGAGCACGCCGGGCAGTGCGGAGCCGTCGAGCTGCCGGTACTCGCTGCCGATGGTCACCACCAGCCGCTCCGGAAGCCCCAGTTCCGGGTAGCGGTCCTCGCCGATGACCCGGCGGGCCGCCTCGACGGCGGGGATCCCGGCCGTGTGGAAGGCGTGGGCGCGCTCGCGCACGTACTCCAGGTACACGATGTGGTCGCGCACCCCGGCCCGGTCGAGGATCGGGCCGTGCCCCGGGACGACGGTCTCGGCTCCGGTGCCCAGTACCCGTTCGCAGGCCGAGATCAGATTGCTCAGCGGGCCCGCCCAGTGCACCGGGTGGTCGCCCGGCTGCTCCGGGGTGGAGGAGAAGATGATGTCCCCGGTGAACACGGCGCCCTGGGCGGGCAGATGGACCATCAGGTCGCCGGTGGTGTGCGCGGACGGCAGCGCGGAGATCTGGACCGGGTACTCCCCCAGGGTCAGTTCGAGCTCGCCCGTGAAGTAGGTGGTCGGCGTCACCGGCTCGGTCTGCGACCAGTCGAAGGGGCCGAAGTGGCGCGCGAGGTAGCCGCCGAGCGGGGTGGCCGGATCGCCCGAGGCCACCAGGGCGTGCTGCTGCTTGGGGGTGGGTTCGTAGTGGATGTGCTCGCGGGCCTCGCGGGTCGCGATGATCTCCGCGTCCGGGAGTACCCCCGCGCCCCAGAAGTGGTCCCCGTTGGCATGGGTGACGATCACCCGGTCGACCTGGACTCCGTCCGGCAGCCGCTTCGTGGACTCGGCCAGGAACTGACCGGCCAGCACGGCGTCGTACGGGGTGTCGATCCACAGCGCACCGCGGGGCGAGACGAGCAGACCGCAGTTGGCCAGCCCCCAGCCCCGTTTCGGCGGGAGCCATGCGTAAAGGCCCCGACCCAGGTCAACGACGTCTCCACCCGTGATCGACATGGACGCGATTATGCCGACCGGAATCCGGCCACGCGTTCGAACTCGGCCATCGCGAGATCTCGTTGGCTTGAAATCGCTCCCATGACCCTACGGTGACGCACCCCCGGTGACCCTGCGAGACCGGCACAGCCCATCTCCACCCGTCACCTTTCTCGCAATCCCACCCGATTCACCCGGCTGCGTCACACATCCGACCGAACACCCACCGGGCGGTCGCCAAACCGGAATGAGCCGATTACCCACCGAGCATGACCGAAAACAGTCGTACAGAGACCTTCGGGGACGGCACCGAAAGGCACCGTCCCCGAAGGTCTCCGCGGCCGCGATCCGGCCGCACCGCTCGTGCGCGCTACCGGACCTGGCCACCCTCGAAGTAGGCGACCAGCTCGGGGTCGAGGGCCGGCACCTCGAAGGGCGCACCGCCCTCGCGCAGGGACCGGGTCGCGAGCACACCGGCGGCGACGCTCATCCGGGCGGCGACCGGCGAGGTGTCGGTGACGCCCCCGTCGCGCACGAACCGGCAGAACTCCTCCATGATCCGGCTGTCCCCGCCGCCGTGGGTGCCGTCGGCCTCCGGCACCCGGTAGGTGATGTCCGCCTCGGCGCGGTATCCGCTGGGTCCGGTGTTCCAGACCTTGACCTCGTCGCCGGGTCCGTCACCGAAGTTCTCCAGGCGGCCCTCGGTACCGATGACGGTGTAGTTCCGCCAGTAGTCGGGGGTGAAGTGGCACTGCTGGTAGGCGGCCACGACGCCGTTGTCGAGCTGCATGTTCATCACCGAGACGTCCTCGACGTCCACGATGTGGTGCAGGTCCTTGCGGGCCGTCGGCGGCCAGTCGAACTCCCGCAGCCAGTTCGCCGGGCGCGGGGTGTCCGCCTCCCGGCGCGGCAGGTCGCCGTAGACGAGGAGGTCGCCGAGCGCGTTGACGCGGCGGGTGTAACCACCGGCCAGCCAGTGCAGTACGTCGATGTCGTGCGCGGCCTTCTGGAGCAGCAGACCGGTGGTGCGGGTCCGGTCGGCGTGCCAGTCCTTGAAGTAGTAGTCACCGCCGTACCCGACGAAGTGCCGCACCCACACGGCCTTGGGCTCGCCGATGTCGCCGCGGGCGATGATGTCGCGCATCAGCCGTACGACGCCCATGTGGCGCATGTTGTGCCCGACGTACAGCCGGGTTCCGGTCTCGTACGCGGCGCGCAGGATGTTGTCGCAGCTCTCGACCGTGATCCCGAGCGGCTTCTCGACGAAGACGGCCTTGCCGGCCCGCAGCGCGTCGATGGCGATGGTCTCGTGGGTGTCGTCGGGAGTGGCGACCACGATCGCGTCGAGGTCGTCCCGGTCGAGGAGCTGCTTGTAGTCCTCGACCGCGACATCGGCACCGAACCGTTCGGCCTCGCGCCGCCGGACCTCGGGGTCGAGGTCGCAGACGGCGGTGATCGCCGAACCCTGTCCGGGGTGGTGGGCGGAGGTCGCGATGGAACGGCGCAGGCCGAGCCCGATGACGCCGAGTCGCAGGTCTGACACGGAGGTCCCTTCTCTGGCTGTACTGGTGGTGCGGGCGGGTTCGTACGGGGATGGGGGTGCGGCCGGTGCTCCTGCACGGCGACATGCACATAGTTCACGACAGCGCACGTACGTGGCAAGAGTTGTTCGTTTCGTGGACTTAGCGAGCATCATTTGGCATCGAGTGGTCTCGGTGCAAGCAAAGAGGCGGCGTGCACAGAGAAAACGGCGGGGCGCCGCCCCGCGTCCGGGACGACTCCCCGCCGTCGGGCGGCCGGCACTCAGACCGCGACGACCGTGACTCCGGCCTCGGTGAAACGGGCGGTCGCCTCGGGGGTGATCCCCTCGTCGGTGACCAGGAAGTCGACCTGGCTCAGATCGCAGACCCGGGCGAAGGCCCGCCTGCCGATCTTCGAGGAGTCGGCGGCCACGACCACGCGCTGGGCCTGCTGGGCGAGCAGGCGGTTGATACTGGCCTCGCCCTCGTGATGGACGTAGGCACCGCGCTCGGTGTCGATCGCGTTGACACCCAGCACGGCGACGTCCAGCGTGATCTCGCCCAGCACCCCACTGGCCAGCGGGCCCGTCAGCTCGTACGACTGCGGCCTGGCCACTCCGCCGGTCACCACGATCTTGATCTGCGGACGGATCACCAGCTCGTTGGCGATGTTGAGGGCGTTGGTGACCACGGTCAGGGTCGGCTGTCCGCCCATCCCGGTCGCGCCTTCACCCACGACGTCGGAGCGCACCGCCAGCGAACGGGCCACCTCGGTCAGCGTCGTGCCGCCGGTCAGTCCCACCACCTCGCCCACCGCCACCAGTTCGGAGACCGCGCGGCCGATGGCCTGCTTCTCCGGGGCGTGGCGGCCGGTCTTGTAGCGCAGGGCCAGTTCGTAGCTGACGCCGTGCGCCACCGCACCGCCGCGGGTTCGGGTGAGCAGCTGCTGCTCGGCGAGCTGGTCCAGGTCGCGGCGGATGGTCGCGGCCGAGACGTCCAGCGTCGTGGCGGCGTCCTCGACGTCCACCCGGCCGTTCTTACCGACGAGTTCCAGCAGCGCGTTCCACCGGGCATCCCTGGACAAGGCAACTCTCCTCACGGGCCCGGGCTTCGGGCACCCATCCCCTTGGGTACGGTCACCGGACACGCGCAAGCGTCGCACAAGGCACCACTCAGTCAAGCATTCTGCACGCGGGATGCTTGATAATGCTCGTAGAGCGCGTATAGCGTGCGTAAACGAGCATCTCACTACGAGTACGGAGTGCAAAAGTGTCATTTGTCGAGATCGAGACAGCCAGTCAGCCGGAGTGCTGGCGTCGCGCCGCCGAGCTGGCCGAGACGCAGTCGGCCGCGCTTCCCGCCACCGGCGAGCGCATCGCGGTCGTCGGCTGCGGCACCTCGTTCTACATGGCCCAGGCGTACGCCGCGCTCCGTGAGGGGTCCGGTCAGGGCGAGTCCGACGCCTTCGCAGCCTCGGAGTTCCCGTTCGGCCGCGGCTACGACCGGGTCGTCGCCCTCACCCGCTCGGGGACCACGACCGAGGTGCTGGAACTGCTCGAACGGCTCCGGGGCGGCACCCGTACCGTCGCCATCACCGCCGACCCGAACACTCCGGTCATGACGGCGGCCGACGACGTCGTCGTACTGGAGTTCGCCGACGAGCAGTCCGTGGTGCAGACCCGGTTCGCCACCACCGCGTTCACCCTGCTCCGTGCCCACCTCGGTCTGCACACCGAGGAAGCGGTGCGCGACGCGGAGACCGCGCTGGCCGAGCCGCTGCCCGAGGGCCTGGTGGAGTGCACCCAGTTCTCCTTCCTCGGCCGCGGCTGGACGGCGGGGCTCGCCAACGAGGCGGCGCTGAAGATGAAGGAAGCGTCGCTGTCCTGGACCGAGTCGTACCCCGCGATGGAGTACCGCCACGGTCCGATCAGCATCGCCACCGCCGGCACCGCGACCTGGATGTTCGGCACCGCCCCCGAGGGACTCGCGGAGCAGGTGCTGGCGACCGGCGCCCGCTGGGTGGACAGCGACCTGGACCCGCTGGCCGACCTGGTGCGCGTGCAGCGGCTGGCGATCGCCCGGGCCGTCGCCCGCGGTCTGGACCCGGACAGCCCGCGCCACCTGACGCGTTCCGTCGTGCTCACGGACGCCTGACCGTCCGATGCACATCGTCGAGCGCGTCTTCCGCGATCCCGGCGGAGGCGACCCGGGCGGAGGCGACCCCGGTGAGGTCGGCCCGGGTGCGGGCGCTCGCGGTGAAGGCACACGCGGGATTGCCGGCGGAACCCCTCACGAAGCCCCGCACCGGGGCGTTCGCGAGGGGTTCCTCGCCAGGCCCCCGCACGGCCCGGCCGGCGACCCGGAGGCCGGGGTGCTCGTGCTCTCCGGGTCCAGCGGACGGATCGAGGAGGAGCGGTGCCGGATCCTGGCCCGGGAGGGCATGGCCGCCCTGTCGGTCCGCTGGTTCGGCGGCTTTGGGCAGCCGCCGGGCATCTGCGAGGTCCCGCTGGAGACCTTCAAGCCCGCGATCGCACTGCTGCGCGCGGGCGGAGCACGGCGGATCGGCGTGCTCGGTACGTCCAAGGGCGCGGAGGCCGCCCTGCACCTGTCGGTGCTGCTGCCCGGAGTCGACGCCGTGGTGGCGCTCTCGCCCACGTCGCTCACCTGGGCGAACGTCGGACCGGGAGAGGACGGACGGGACCGGCCCCAGCGGTCCTCGTGGACCTGGCGCGGTGAGCCGCTGCCGTTCGTCCCGTACGACGACTCCTGGACGCCCACGCCCGCACGGCCCGAGGGCGGTCCGGTCGCGATCCGCGGCTGGTACGAGCAGAGCCGGCGCACGTTCGCCGATCGCGTCGACGCGGCGGGAATCCCGGTGGAGAGATCCGGTGCGGATCTCGTCCTGGTCGCGGGCGGCGACGACGCGATGTGGCCTTCCCTGCCCTGCGCGGAGGAGCTGGCCGCCCGTCGCAGGGCGGCCGGACTGCCCGTACGGGTCGTCGGCGACCCCGGCGCGGGCCACCGTCCGCGCCTGCCCGGCGAGGGCCCGGCGCCCGCCTCCGCACAGTTCCGCCACGGGGGTTCAGCCGCGGCGGACGCGGCGCTCGGGGCCGCCGCCTGGCCGCACATCCTCGACGCGCTCCGCGGCCCGTACGGCCCGTACGGAGGGCCGGGCGGGGACCGGCGGGCGGGACGGCCGTCGGCCCCGCCCACCGGACCGCTCGGCCGGGGTCAGGACTCCTCGAAGTAGGCGTCCAGCACCGCGTCGAGCTCCGCCGCCCACCCCTTGAGGCTGCTCCTGGCCGGCGCCTCGACCTCGGCGTTGAACCACCTCCGGGTCGACATATGGACCGTGACGGTGAACCGGCGGCCGAACCGGGGCAACTTCACCTCGACGGCGCCGATCTCGTCCCACCGGAAGTCGGCTTCCTGGTCGTCCAGCCGGAACCGGACCCCCGCACGGTCCACGGCGATCGAGCCCCGGCGGTCGCTCACCTCGAACGAGGGACCGTCCGCCGCGTCCTTGCCGTCCGCCGCCGCCTTGCTGTCTCCGTCGTCGTCGGAGGCGTCACCGTCGGGAGCGGCGTCGTCGGCCGATCGCTCCTGCGCCGCTTCCGGCTCCGCCCGGCCCTGCTCCGGGTGGTCGTGCTCCGGCTCTTCCTGCTCCGCCTGTTCGGGTTCTGTGTCCTCCAGGTCTGGCTGCTCCAGGCTCGTGTCCGGTTTCCTGGCCGTGACGGGGGCCGTGAGACCGGGGATGAACGCCGGGTCTGTCCCTGCGGCGTATCCGGGCTGAGTGTTCGGATCTATGCGCTGCTCCACGGCGGGCAGTATGGCCGACGAACCTGTACCCGGCCAACGAGCCCGCCGCGAAGCGGCTGTGAGCGCCCCCGGTCGGGTGGGGCTACGAGACGGCTCCGCGCGCCGTCAGGAGTTCGGCCACCCGGTCCAGCGGGAGCGCCGGGACGTGGTGGCCGGCCCGGCCGGTCATCGGCTGCGCGCCGGTGAGCACATTGAGCAC
Organism: Streptomyces sp. CLV115; assembly: GCF_038448545.1. Classification (NCBI taxonomy): domain Bacteria; kingdom Bacillati; phylum Actinomycetota; class Actinomycetes; order Kitasatosporales; family Streptomycetaceae; genus Streptomyces; species Streptomyces sp. CLV115. The sequence goes on along the minus strand of NZ_JBCEWQ010000001.1, from coordinate 70,439 downwards.
CGCCTCCTCCACCGACTCGACCACCGCGCCGTAGAAGGGGTCCATCCGGCCCCAGGGCACGAAGCGCATCGACTCGTACGGAGCACTGCCGTCGTTCTCCGGGAACGTACTGGTCAGCGCGGACGGGTTGGCCGTGGAGAAGGCCAGGAACAGGTCTCCGGAGAAGTGGCTGCCGGTGGTGCCGGTACGGGCCAGGCCGAGCGTCACCCGGCGGGCCAGCGCCTTGCACTGACCCGGCAGCAGCGGTGCGTCGGTCGCCACCACCACGATCACCGAGCCCGCGCCGGGCGGCACCGGGCGCTCCTCGTCGGCCGTCGCCCCAGGGGCCGTGCGGGGGGCGGTCGACCCGGCCGGGTCGGCGAGTTCGCGGCCCACCGGCACACCGGCCACCACCAGTTCGCGCAGTGCGCCGAAGTTCGCCTGGACGAAGGCTCCGACGGTGTACCGGTCCTCGCCGTACTCCACCACGCGCGAGGCGGTGCCGGAGCCGCCCTTGAAGCCGTAGCAGCGCATGCCCGTCCCGCCGCCGACGCATCCCTCCTCGACCGGGCCGGAGGCCGCCGCCTCGATCGCTTCCGCCGCGTGGCGGGACTCCACGGCCGCGCCGTGGATGTCGTTGAGGTGACCGTCCCAGGTCTCCGTGACGACCGGCAGCAGCCACTCCGGCGCCATGCCCCGGCAGTTGGCGCGGACCCACTCGACCACGCCCCGGTGCACCGGGCCGACCGCGTACGTATTGGTGACGACCACCGGAACGGCGAGCGAGCCGGTCTCCTCGATCCACGCGGTGCCGGTCATCTCGCCGTTGCCGTTGAACGAGTGCCAGCCGGCCGCGCAGGGGGTTCCCACACCGTCCCGGCCGCGCGGCAGCAGCGCGGTCACTCCGGTGCGTACGTCGTCGCCGTCGACGAGGGTGACGTATCCGACCTCGACGCCGGGAACGTCGGTGATCGCGTTCCACCGCCCGGGCTCGCCGTTCAGGGAGATGCCCAACTCGCGTGCGCGCCTGCGCTCTTCGCCCGGGTGGTCTTCACTCATGCGGACAGAGATTACGGTGCGGGGGTGCTCTCCACAACGATCGCGGTCAGCAGCAGACCGCCCTCGGACAGCCAGCGGCCGCTGAAGACCGCGGGGACCGCGGGCGCTCCCGCACCGGCCGCCGGCTCCAGGTCGGAGGTCAGGATCTCGGCGCTGAAGCTGCCGTCCATCCGGAGCTCGATGTCGGCCTCCTCGAAGCCCAGCCAGCGGTGGGTGAGCGGGAACCAGGTCTTGTACACGGCCTCCTTCGCGCTGAACAGCAACCGGTCCCAGTTGATCCCCGGTTGTTCCAGGCACAGTTCGCGCTCGCGCCGCTGCTCCGTCGCCAGCGCGATGCTGCCGTGCACGTCTTCGGGGAGCGGCGCGTCGCACTCGGCGTCGATGCCGACGGAGCGCACGTCCGCCCGGTGGGCCACGACGGCGGCGCGGTAGCCGGTGCAGTGGGTCAGGCTCCCGACCGTGTTCTCCGGCCAGAGCGGGGCACCGCGCGCGCCCTTGAGGATGGGGACGGGAGATATGCCCAGCGATCCGAGGGCGAGGCGGGCGCAGTGCCGCGTCGTGGCGAACTCCCCGCGGCGCTTGGGCACGAAGCCGCGGGTCAGCTGCTCCTCGGCGGGCAGGAGCACGGCATCGGGCAGGTCGGAGAACGCCTCTGCCACCGCTACCCGGGACGGTAGAATTTTCTCGATCATGGTCTCCCCTTACCGGCTGGACAGCACCATCCTGCCTGGTGCCGGGAGCTCGCCCAACCGGCCGGGGCCACCCAGGTCGTGCCCACGGCCGGGGCTCGGGGCCGGGGCTCAGATCTCGGGGCTCAGGACCCGGGGTTCCGACCCGGCGAGACCCGGCCAGCGGATCCGTGTGGCGCACAGGGACACCAGGATCGCCGAGGCGGCGACGGCGCCCATTCCCCAGACCAGGCTGCCGGCGCTCGCTATGAAGCCGATCAGCGCGGGCCCGGCCAGCAGGCCCGTCGTTCCCATGGCGGCCACCAGGGCCAGCGCGTCCGTGCCCTGCGCCGCCGCCGCCACATAGATGCAGGGCGTCACGGCCGCGACGCCCAGGCCGACGCAGGCGAACCCGATCAGGGTCGGCACCACCCCGCCGGCCAGCAGGGCGAGCGCCAGCCCGGTTCCGGCCACCACACCGCCGACCCGGACGATGCGCCCGTCGCCCCAGCGGCTGCGCCAGCCGTCGGCGAAGACGCGGGCCAGCACCATCATGACCGAGACCACCGCGATGCCCATGGGTGCCAGTTCCGCCGCCGCGTCGACCACGTCCTTCATGTAGAGGGCGGACCAGTCGTTCATGGCGCCTTCGGTGATGGTGCCGAACACCATCGCGAAGCCCATCCATATCGTCACGCGGGACGGCATGCTCAGCCTGCGGCGGCGCTTCTCCCGGGCGGGATCCTCGGTGGGCGTACCGGCCGGGGATCCGGCCGGGGACTGCTGGTCCTCGGTCAGCAGCCCCGACCTGGTCAGTCCGACCAGCAGGAGCAGCAGGGCCGCTGCCACAGCGAAGTGCACCGTGACGTCCGTGGTCAGCAGGTTCACACCGGAGGCGAGGAGCGCGGCGAACAGGGAACCGGCGCTGAAGGTCGCGTGCAGTTTGGCCATGGTGGTGCGCCGGTAGACGACTTCGAGCGCGGCGCCCTGGGCGTTCATCGCGACGTTCAGGCTGCCGACGGCGATCCCGTCGCAGCAGATGACGACGAGGGCGACCGGATAGCTGGGTGCGGCCGACAGCGCGAGCAGGAGCAGGCTCAGGACCACGGCCGACAGGACCGCGAGTCGTCGTGAGCCCATGCGCCTCATCAGTATCGCCACGAGGGGGAACGACGCGGCCGCGCCCGCGCCGCAGGCCATCAGCAACAGGCCCAGTTCCGCCTCCGACAGGTCCAGCCGGGTCTTGATGGCGGGGAGCCGTGATGCCCAGGTCGCGTACTGGAATCCGAGAAAACAGAACAACGCTGCGATCGCGAGCTGCGCTCGGCGGAATTGATCGGTAACGCCAGACATCGGCAATCAGCCCACTTCGTCTTCCAGAGTTGCCCGATGCGAGGACGCACGGACGGGATTCGTTCTCCTGCTGTGGGCGCCGGGCACCGCCCGGGACATGTACACCGCGTCCGCGCCGTATCCCGGCGGGGGTGCGACCTCCATATGGGCCCGGTATCCGTTCGCCGCCCAGAAGGTTTCGCTGCCCAGGACGGCGACCAGGGAGATTTCCTCGTACCCCTTCGCCCCCGCTGTCCCGGAGAAATGCCGCAACAGGCTCTTCGCCAGGCCTCGGCCGCGGAATTCCTCGGCTATGACGAGATCGTGCAGATGCAGATTGCGCGAATGGAAGACGATGTCCTCCGTCCGGTTCAGGTCCGGGTACTCGAACATCGGATAGGGCAGTGCCAGCAGATAGCCCACGGTCCGGTTCCCGAGGTCCAGTACGAAGCAGGTGGCGGGCGAGGCCTTGGCCCGGGACTCCAGGGCCGCCCGGCCTTCCGAGAGCCCGGCAGCGGTGTACGCACCGGCCTCCAGTGCCGCGACGGCGTCCCAGTCACGCTCAGAGATACGGCGTATGCACACGTCACGGCCCATCTGTCCGCCCTCGACACAGGTGTACGGAAGGGGATCGAAACCGTTGAATCCCTGGGTCATGTAGCCGGTGGCGTAGGCGCCGCTGGAGAGAATCCAGACCGGGTCTCCCGAGGCGGCCGACCGGGGCACGGAAACACGATTGTGCCGGTGGTCGTAGGCGTCGTCGCTGTCGCAGGTGGGGCCCGCGACAACGGCCCGGACCTGTTCCGTTCCTGGGTGCGAGGGGAACAGCAGCCGGTACTGCAACTGATCCATTTCGTAAAGGCCGTTGAATTTTCCGCAGCTCAGATAGAGCCAGTGTTCGCGTGCGCCGTCGATCTGTCTCCGGGAGGAGAGCCGGGACACATGTGCCCTGATCACGCCGTGGTCGGCGACCAGATGACGGCCCGGTTCCATGACGAATTCCAGCGGGCTTTCCGAGACCGCCCCGAGGTGCTGGATTCCTTCCCGGATCACAGCGAACATCTTGTCCAGCGGAGGTTCCAGCGGGATTCCCCGGCTGTCGAGATAGCCGGCGGCAGGCAGGCCGCCGCCGAGATTGATGTGGTCCGGGAAGATGCCTCGGCGGTTCAGGTCCGTGAGCACATCGGCGATGCGCTCGAAGGCGTCCTGCCAGGCCTCCGATGTCATCTGCTGCGAGCCGACGTGGACGGACAGGCCGGCCGGCGTCAGTCCGGCCGCCCGGGCGGCCTCCATGACGAGTACCGCGTCGGTTCCGGAGCAGCCGAACTTCCGGCTGAGGCCCCAGAGTGCGCCGTCGCCGGTGGTGGCCAGTCTGCAGAAGACCCGGGATCCGGCGGCGTGGGCCGCTGTCGCCGCCACGTCCTCCAGGCTGTCGGTCGCGAAGGTCCGCACGCCGAGGCGGTGGGCTTCGGCGATGTTCTCGTCGGACTTGATGGTGTTGCCGTAGTGGATCCGGTCGGCCGGCACACCGGTCCGGAGGGCCTGCGCGATCTCGTTGGGGCTCGCCGCGTCGAACCCGGACCCCTTCTCCGCGAGCCGGGACAGGACCTCGTCCACGGGGCAGGACTTCATGGCGAACCGGACGGAGATGCCGGGCAACTCCCGTAACAGTGAGTCGTATTGCGCTTCGATTCCGGCGAGATCGAAGACGATCAGGTCCTCGTCGGCGGCTTCCAGCGCGGCGCGTGTATGGGCGTTCAGATGCATGATGATCCGGGCCCGCCTAGTGGCTCGACCGGTGAACGGCGGTGGATGCGCCCGGCCGGTGGACACCACCGGACGTGGCCGGGCGGTGGACTCCGGCGGATGCGTCCGGACCGTGGACGGCGGTGGATGCGACCGGGCCGTGGGCTCCGCCGGACGTCGCCGGTCCGTGGACTCCGGCGGATGCGTCCGCACCGTGGACGGCGGTGGATCTACTCGCCCGGACCAGGGAGTGCCAGGCCTCGGTCAGCAGCGCGAAGTGCTCGATGTCCGCCTGGGCCTCTTCGAGCAGCTGCCGGCCCCGCGATGCCAGGGTCTCGGCGAACTCGGCGTATCTGCCGCCCAGTCGGCGGTAGGAGCGTTCGATGACCTCCAGCCGGTGCACGTTCTCCTCACGGTCCGCCCCGGCGCTCTGCCTCGCCAGCCCGGCCACCGTTTCCGGGCGTAGGCGGAAGTCGTCGTCGAGCAGCGCGGCACCGGCCGCCGCCATCCGCTCGTAGATGAAGTTGAAGTAGAGCATCGACAGGAAGAACTTGGTGAACCTCAGCTGATAGGCCATGAATCCGGCGTCGGTGCGCCGCTCGGCCGTGTAGTGGTTCACGATGTTGCGGTTGTGCAGCACGCCGGGGAGTGTGCCGTCGTGCACCAGGTGCATCAGGAAGTAGTCGCTGCCGATGGTGTCGGTCGCGGGTGGCAGTGGCACCCGCTCGTACACCTCGTCCAGGAAGCTGATGTTGCACATGTCCACCCGCATGGGATCGACATGGGTCAGGGTCGAGCGGTCGCGGACGAACGGATCGGTGCCCGCTCCCCGGAAGGACTCCTCGACCAGTTCCCGTTTCTGCTCGTCCGACCAGTGGCGAGGAGCCCACAGGCTGACGACGTCGTGGTAGATGCCGTTGTCCAGCCGGGACATCTCGCCGATGTCCACCGACAGTTCGCCCACGAAGGAACTGCCGACCATCGCCACCGGTTTGGCCGAGTGTGCCGGGTCGAGCACCGTCTCGGAGACACCGCCCGCCGCGTCGGCCGCGGTCTTCCCGAGCGACGTCAGCTCATGATGGATCGGAAAGACCGTCTCGCCGTTCAGAACCTGATACGTGCTGTCGGAGTCCCTGCGGTGCACCGAACGGCAGCCGAGCGCGGCAGCGATCAGGAACGCACGGTTGGTGCAGGCACCGTAGGAGACGCCGGACGGGAGCATGAGGTCGAGCAGCAGATCCGGCTCGGCGGCACCGGAGCGCCGGATGGCCCGGCGCAGGAAGTCCCGCTGTTGTGTTTCGTCGAGGTGGTGCGTGATCACGTTCGGGGCCCGCCGGGCCTTGGCGACCACTTCGGCATGCTCGGCGAACGCGTCCTTTCCGGAGGAGTCCAGGATCAGCAGATGCACCTCGGCACCGAAGTGGCCGGCCGCGTGATCCGCCTCCTCGCCGATGTCGCAAATCGCGGCGGCACAGGGCCTGTTGGTCGGGAGGGTCAGACAGATACGGCGCATGCCGGCTCTCCCTCCGACTCTTCGGGTTCCCGCTCGTTCCAGGAGGTCAGCCCCAGTAGCCGCTCGCCGAGGCCGGTCAGCGCGGCGGTGCCGTACCTGAGGGATTCGTGCCGGATGGCATCGCCGACCAGCGTCTTGTTCCAGTCCGGTGTGCTGAGCCGGCGCCACGACTCGATCCGGGACCGCCTCAGGTCTTCGTGCGATTCGAGCGCGGGCATCATGGAGAGGTACTGCACCGCGCGCACCCCGTTCTCCGAGGTGTTGCGTGCCACCCCGTGCGCGAGCAGCCCGTTCCAGATGAGCAGGTCCCCGGCTCTCAACTCGGGCCGTACCACGGGGAAATCGCTCCGGTCGGCGTCCGGCCTGATCGGGTCGCGGTCCGCCGGCTGGGCGGTCTTCCACTCCTCGAACCGGCGGAACAGCTCGGGCGAGCACTGGAAGCCGCCCAGCTCGGGCCGGGTGTCGTTGAGCGCGATGATCCCCTGGACCCTTTGCGGCAGAACGCCGAGGGTGGTGTCGACATCCCAGTGCAGCTCGATGTCGAAACCCTTGTCCGTGGGCGCGATGAGCGCACGGTCGCGGTTCTTGATGTTGGGCGGATTGAGATTGAGCCGGTCCAGTGTCACCCACAGCTCTTCGCAGTCCCAGACGTCGACGAACGCGTCATACACGCGCCGGGCCTGCCGGCTGTCCCAGATGAGCTGGTGGTGGTACGCCTCGACGAAGCCGTAGACATGCAGCTCCCGGTCCAGGTCGTCGCGGAACGGCCGGTCCTCGTACCAGCTCTCGGGCCGTGCCGGGTCGAGCCCCTGGAAGTCCCAGGTGAACTCCAGCAGACGCCGGGCCGCCGCGGCGGGAATGGCCTCCCTGACGATGACGTACCCGTAGGTCTGCCAGAAGTCGAAGTCCTCCTGGGACAGCACCCGGAGCTCCTGCGACTTGCGGATGTCCCTCAGCGGCGTCTGCGTCAGATACGCCTCGCCGTCCGAGCTGAAGTAGGGGAGGTCCGAGGGGGCTCGATGCAGATACGGGGTGGGCGTCGGCATGCAGTCACTCCAGGCTCGAAGTTCTCGGTGGCTGAGCGGACCGGCCGCTCCCCCAGCGCATCCGGTCCGGGCACATCACCGCGGTGGGTGCCGGGGAACGGCCTCGGCGCGGCCGCCGTGACCGGCGGGCGTCGGAGCGTGCCACGGGCCCGACCCGAGCAGTTCCCCACCTCGACCCTTGTCGACAGCAGTGGGGCGGACAAGCCTTTCGGTGTACGCCGAATCACCTCGAAAGGCCTTCTGACAAACGGTTTTGACATGTCATCAGACATGCGTGGAGGTGTACCGGCCTCACTGATTCATCAGGCACTGCGTGAGCGTGACGCCCGAACGGTTCAGCTCGTACAGGACGCGGGTGCCGGCCCGGTGGCGTTGCACGACGCCTGCGGAGACAAGGGCCGAGAGGTGCTGCGAGACCGTGCTCGCGGCCAGTCCCAGCTGGTCGGCGAGCGCGGAGGTGGTGATCGGTACGGCCAGCTCACGGACCACGGACGCACGCCCTCGGCCCAGCAGGATCGCCAGCCGGTCCTCGCGCGGGGACTGCGCGGCACCACCCCGTTCCGGACCGGTGTGCAGGAGTCCCGCTCCCCGCGCGGCGAAGGCGACCACGGTCCGCCCCGCGGCGACCGACCACCAGTGGGTGCCGTCCGCGAAGAGCATCGGCACCGCGGTCACCCGGTCCGCGCCGTCCGTGCGCTCGACCGGGAGTCCGAGATCGCGGAGCAGCGCCGCTCCCCCGCCCATCGCCAGGGTGCGCGAGCGGAAGAGGATCTCCTCCTCCAGGCTGCGGGCCAGACCGCCCCCGCGCGGCTCGATCGCGGCTCGCCAGAAGTTGGCCAACTCAACGGACAAGTACCGTAATTGCACCTCCGGATCGCGGATCAGAGCGGCGATCGGGGGATCGTCGAAGGCCTGCGGGTATTCGCGGGCAAGCTCGTCACGGACGAGCCCGGCAGGTGTGCGCGCCAGGCCGTCCAGTTCGTCCGCGACATTCGCCTTCCGGGAGGTGACACCCCCGGTCAGGAACGAGGGAATGCGCCCGCGCGTCCGGGCCAGGGCGACCATCGACCTCACTCGCGGCGTCAGCGCGCCGTGCGCCTCGCGGGCCCAGGAGGAGTGGGGCCAGGGGACGTCGGGGCCGAACCGGACCAATAGCGCGGCGGCCCCGAACGCCTGCCACAACTCACACAACGCCAGCCGCACATCGGATAACTGTCGGTCCATCAATTCCCCACGGCAGAAGCACGTGACGGCTCGAACATGAACCCCGCCCATTCATTGTGGTCCAGACCAATGATGAACGAGCTTTCGGCAACTGTCCGGCGACTGTCAAGGATCTTGTGCTTCAGGTCACACCGGCATCACTCATGGCGAACCGACGCGCGCGTATCGTGATCCCGCCAGGTCGATTGACGTACGGGATACGCCTGTCGGACCGAATCCCTTCGCCTGCCGGTAACCCGTGCGGGCATCACGAAGCACCGCGCCACCGGGGCCACCGGGGCCACCGGGGCCACCGGGGCCACCGGGGCCGGCGGAGCGGCTGAGCGGTGGAGCGGTGGAGCGGTGGACCCGGCTCAGCGAGCGTCTGAGGACGCCTCGCGCAGGGCGATGGCGACGGACTCCAGCACCTCGATGGGGCGGAGCAGGTCCCCGTAGCCGATCGGCGGGGTGCCCGTGCGCGCCATCTCCAGGAACACTTCGAGGCCGGGTACGCAGTAGTCCGCACCCGGGGTGAGGGTCTGCTGGACCATGCTCTGCCGGGTGAACGTCATCGCATGGAAGGGAACCTGATCCGCGCTGCCCGGCCTGACGAGGTTCACGACGACACGGGTGGCACCGGCGGTGAACGAGGCGACGACCGTGGTGCCGGTGATGTCGGTGCGGACGCCGGAGATCTCGCCGGGGGCGAGCCTGAGCGCGATGTCCACCGCGTGGATGCCGTAGAAGAAGATCCCGCCGTGGTCGCCGTCGGGATCCGCCGGACCGGACACCACGACCAGCTGCGGCGCGCCTCCCTGCGCCGACCGGGCCACCAGCGCTTCGGTGTCGGGAATCCAGCGCAGTGCCGAGGAGGAGGTGAGCGGCGCGTCGTGGGCACGTGCGGTGTCGATCATGGCCCGGGCGTCCGCGACGGTGCGGCTGAGGGGCTTGTCGACGAAGACCGGAAGGCCCGCGGCCAGGAAGGGGATCGCCTGCTGCCGATGGTTCGCACCGTCCCGGTCCGCGACGACGACGGCGTCGACCAGCCCGAGCAGACCGGCGGGCTCGTCGACGACCGCCGCGATCCCGCCGGCGGCCGCCAGCGCGTCGTTGCGCCGGCCTCGACCACCACCGAGCGCCACCACGCGCGCGTCGCCGCCGGCCTTCTCGACGTTGAGGTGGCGGACGATCTGGTCGACGTGGCTGTTGTCGGTGCCGACGATCCCGATGCGCATCCGGAGAGCTTCCCTTCGAGGTGACAGGCTCGGGCCGGTCCGGCGGTTCATGGCCGAAGTCGCCCGGCCGATGCGGCGCGGCGCGGCGCACAGTCGAGTTTCGCACAGCCTCCCAGGCGTCCGAGATCCCGCCGAAGAGCAGGTCACAGGCCCATCGGGGGGCTCCCCCGCTCGCACCGTGCCGGTACGAAACCTCCGCAACCGCGCTGTTCGAGACCGGGCCGGATCGAGTCGGCTCCGGGCTGGTCGGCGTTGTCAAGGCCGTCGGCACTGACGAGCGGGGCCTCACAGCGCTGGGGAACTCGCCTGTGAACTCACCCGTTCACTGAACGACCGAAGGACGGAACGGCAGAACGACAGACGGGGACCGCAGTGGCACTGTTCGGCAACGCGCACACCATCGATCCGGGCAAGGCGGCGCGGGAGTACGCCCGGCTGCTCGGCCAGGGCGAGCAGGTCCACGGCGCCTATCAGCTGATACGGGACGCCATCCTGCTCACGAGCCAGCGCATGATCCTGATCGACAAGCAGGGGCTGACCGGCAAGAAGATCGAGTACCACTCGCTGCCGTACCGCAGCATCACGCACTTCTCCGTGGAGACGGCAGGCCACTTCGACCTGGACGCCGAACTGAAGATCTGGGTGTCGGGGAGCGCGACACCGATCGAGAAGACCTTCACCAAGGGGGTCAACATTTATGAGGTGCAGGCGATTCTGACGCAGTTCGTCGCGCGCTGACCGCCGGCCGGTCATCAGGCCTTCGTCTCCGCGAATCGCCCACCCGCACGCTCGTCGAGGGCGGCTCCTTCGAGATCATCGACCTCCCCCGGCCCGACCTGGGCACTTCCCCGAGCGCGACATCGTCCGGACCGACATCGACATCGACACCATCGCCTCCGGAGGCGGCGGCTTCCACTGCTCCCCACACGACGAACCGGGCAAGCCGCTCGACTGCCCCACCCCACGGAGCAACCGCATCCGCGGTGCGAGCCCGGCCGGAACAGGTTCCGGGGAAGCCCGGGGAGGCCCGGCGAGCCCGTCGGGAGCGATCACTGTCGGCCGGATCGACGACGGGGTCGGTGACCTCGGCAAGGCGCGGTACACCTTCCGGCGTCCGGGTTCGGCGGCGGACTCGTAGTCGGCCGGGCGCGCCCGGACAGCCGGGGATCCGAAATCACTGTTCACGCCCCCGGTTCACCCGGTCCCTCACACCATCCGCTGTCGACATCAGCGGACAGTCCACGACACCGGGCAGGTGCCCACCGCGGCCGGATCTCCGTACGGGCCGGGCACACGGCCCGTCAGACACCTCGCCAGATGTTGTCGAAGGCCGCCTGTTCCACGTCCCGCCGCTGCCGTACGGCCGCAAGCTCCAACTCCGCGTCGCCGACCGCGGCCAGCACCGCCTCCACACCGTCCGGCAGTTCAACGGGCTCAGCGGCGTCCTCAGAGCCACCGGAGCCACCGGCGTCGTAAGCGTCGGCGGCGGATTCGTCGTGAATTCGTACGGCCGCCACCAGAGCGGTGAGTACGGGATCCTCCGCCGCCAGCCGGCCGGTCGCGCGACGGCGCTCGGGCGAATCGACGAGCGTGGGCTCACTGCCCGCCCGGAACGGCAGCCTGCGGCCCCGCTGCCGGGTGAGCAGCCCCTCCTCCTCCAGAGCGGCCCGGTACACCGAGGACAAGTCGCGTCCCCGCCGCCACAGCCAGTCGTCCACGGACTCGTACGGCTCCTCCCGCACCAGCGCCGAAGCAGCGGCCCGCAACAGCGCGTCGTCGGGAGCATCCGCGTCGGCCGGCACGATGTGGTCGCCTTCCAGTTCGGCGGCCCCGGCGTCGACCAGGTCGATCAACTCGGCTCCCGCGAGCCCGAGCGACAGCTCGCCCCGGCCCGGCGGCCGGCCGGATGCCGCGTCCAGGGCTACGAGCATCAGGTCACGCGGTGTGGTCATGGTCAGCTCCTGGTGTCTGCGGTCGCGGACCGGGACGGCCGACAGGACCCGATGTGGTCGCGGAACGATACGCTGCGGGCCGCCCCGCAGCCACACAGTACGGCCCGCGTCTCCTGCCCCACTCCGTCCGCCGTTCAGACGGCGAGCCCACCCCGGATCGGGAAGGCGCACTCCGGGCGACGGGCGATCGTGGTGGGCCGGCCGGGGGGAGTCGGCGATCGTTGACCGAACCGCTGACGACTGCGTGGAAGGACCGGCACCGTTCAGGAGATACCCAGGCCTGACGTCCCACATGACGTCGCCTGTCTCGCCGACGAGTCGGCGGCCGGGAGCAGTTCGGGGACACGCCCGACGCACTGCCCGCGCCGCCGGACCCGGGACTCCGATTGACGGCACGGCCGGGGCGGTGTGACGATGCGCCGATGTCGGACCTGCACGCCCGGATGGCTGCCCGGGTCGGTGACCTCACGGCCGTCGTGGTCGCGCGCTGCGCGGCGGAGGCGCCGTTCTACGGGGCGCTGCCCCGCGCCACCCTCCAGGGCGAGGTCGCGCGGTCCATCGCGGCGGTGCACGCGCTGTTGCTCAGGGCACTGCGCGACGGCGGCGGCGGGGGTCCGTTGGGGCCGGGCGATCTGACCCGGCTCATCGAGTGGTCGGCGCGCCGGGCCGAGGAGCGCGTCCCCCTGGAGGCGGTGATATCCGCGTACCTGATCGGCGCCGAGGTGTGGTGGCAGACGCTGACCGAGGTCGCGGAGCCCGGTGAGCTGGCCGGGGCGGGCGGCAAGCTGCTCGCCTGCCTGCACGCCGCGCTGCCCGCGGTCGTCCTTGCCCATCAGAACGCCCGGGAAGACCTCCACAGCGAGGACAAGCGCGTACGGCGGGCCCTGCTCGGCGCCCTGCTGGAAGGACGGCCGTACGAGGAGCTGGCGGGTGTGGCGCGGGTGGCCGTGGTGGGTGAGCACGAGGTGGTTGCCTTCGCGTTCGAGTCCGACCCGCCGAGCAGATTGGTGCAGTCCTCGCTCGACGCCTTCACCGGGATCCCTGTGCTGATGGACCACGTCGCCCGGATCGCCTTGTTGCCGGGCAGGCCCGACGTGCCGGGCCTGGTGGCCCGGCTGGAGAAGGACGTGGGGCAGCCCGTGCGCGCCGCCGCCGCCCGCTCCTCCGTACCGGCGGCCATCTCCTCGGCGGCGCAGGAGGCCGGCCGCGTGCTGGATCTCGTCCGGCGCCTGGGACGCCCGCCCGGGTGCTACCGCCTCGACGACGTGCTGCTGGAGCACCAGCTCGCGCGCCCCGGGGACGGCCTGGTGCGGCTGGCGGCCAAACTCGACCCCTTGGAGGAGCATCCGTACCTGCTCGAAACGCTGCGCGTGTTCGTGGAGCGGGGGCTCAACCGCCGCCGGACGGCGTCGGAGCTGTGCGTCCACCGCAACACCCTGGACTACCGGTTGCAGCGAGTGAGCGCGCTGACGGGCCTCGACCTCGCGGTTCCCGCGCAGGCGCGGCTGATCCAGGCGGCGCTCGTCGCCAGGGACCTGGCCGGGCCCGCGGATCACCGCGGGGTCATCGGCCCGCAGGGATCCGCAGGAGCGGCGGAAAACGGCTGAACCACGGCCGGCGTCGGCGAGCGCTCGGCCCGTCATCTGTCAGAGCCAGGCGCCGAGTTCCTCGTGCCGGGGTGCGAGGACCAGGCCGGCGCCGGGGTGGTCGAAGACCATGACGGGCCGGTCCGCGTTCCAGCCGGACCAGCCCGGCTGTCCGGTGGTGGCGAAGGCGACCCAGGCCCGGTGCATGGCGTCGGCCAGTGGCTGGGGCGCGCCGGGCCCGGTCAGGTCCTCGGCGGCGCGCAGGTTGTCGAAGACGAAGCCGAGTTCCAGCGCATGGCACGCGCCGAGTCCCATCACGGGCGATCGCCAGCAGAATTCGTAGACGAAGGTGCGGGCGGGCCGGGAGTCTGCCAGGCGGTTGAGCGGCCCCCGCAACAGCAGGTCGGTGGCCATCTCTCCCAGGATCTCACCGGGTTTGGCATGCGGCCGGGTGGCTCGGTACAGGCGTGCCACGCGTTGCGGGACACGGATCTTCAGCAGTGCCAGCCGCAGGGTGAGCCGGCTGATCCGGTCCACGGTTCCGCCGGGTACGAACCACAGCCGGTACTCCTCCCGGTTGCAGCCCAGCAGCAGGTCGGCCTCGGGAAGGGGCGGGGCGGCGGGCACCACGTCGTCGTCGACCACGATGTGGAAGCCGGGACCGCCGCCGATGGGGTCGGACCGGTCGACGACGGCGGCCTGCGCGTCCAGCAGCAGGTCTCGGTCCACCGCCGCGAACGCCTCGGCGGTGGCCGGGATCCGCAGTCGCTTCGCCATCGACCGTACGGTCTTCGCGCCCTCGCGGCGCGACACCGTGTGCGGCGGGCCGCTCTGCAGGATCGCCCGGTGGAACAGCCCGGCCGCGCCGGGGCTGGTCATGAGGGCCGCGACGCTGATCGCGCCGGCGGACTCCCCGAACACGGTGACGTTCGCCGGATCTCCGCCGAAGGCGGAGATGTTGTCGCGGACCCAGATCAGGGCCGCGATCTGGTCGAGGAGGCCCCGGTTGACGGGGGCGTCGGGGAAGACCCCGAACCCCTCGACGCCGAGCCGGTAGTTGACGGAGACGAGGACCACCCCGTCGCGTGCGAAGGCGCCCCCGTCGTAGAGCGGCAGGCTCGCCGAGCCGTTGCGCAGGGAACCCCCGTGGATCCAGACCATGACGGGCAGCCGGCCCTCACCGACGGACGGGGTCCAGACGTTGAGGTTGAGACAGTCGTCCCCGGCGATGCTCGGATCGGGTATCAGCCGGTCGAGGGGCGGGCGGTAGGGGCGTTTGGGGGCGGTCGGCCCGTACTCCAGAGCGTCTCGTACCCCTTCCCAGGGCTCGACCGGGGCGGGAGCGCGGAAGCGGTGGGCGCCGAAGGGCGGGGCGGCGTAGGGGATGCCGCGGAAGGTGGCGATCCCGTTGTGGAAACGGCCTCGGACCTTGCCCTGCCCGGTGGTCGCGATGAGGTCCATGGCAGTCCTTCCATGTGCGAACGGGGGCCGCCCGCCCCCGGTCGCGAGAGTGTCAGGGGCGGGCGGCGTGGATCGGGACGGCCGCCGGTCACGGCAGAAGGGATCTCCGGGAGCGGGTCACTGGCTTGCGAGGCCGTTGCGGCGGACGTCGGACCAGGTGCCGCTGTCGGTGCAGATCCCGCAGTCGGCCCCGAAGAACTGTGCCCTCGCCGTCTGGTCCCCCATCAACTGTGCCTTGAACCAGGCAGTGGTGGGCGCGGCGAACGGGCCGGGGTCGCCCACGACCGTGAAGTGATCGGCGCCGCGCAGTTCCCCGTAGATGGCCGGGATGTGGTCGGCGTCGTTGTAGAAGGCCTTGACCAGGAAGGGGAAGACGATGCTGTCCTTCTGCCCGGCCAGGAGGAGCGCGGGTACGTGGACGTTGTCGATGTTGGCGAGTGGCCCGGGCTGGATGGGCAGGATGGTGTCGATGCGCGGGTCCGCGCCGACGACGATGGCGGCGGCCCCGCCCTGCGAGTGACCGGACGCACCGATGTGCTCAAGGTCGACACGGTCGTGGAAGGGGCTGGCCGGGTCGGCGTTGCGACGGGTGAGCAGGTCGATCCCGGCGCGCATGGAGATGCCGAGGTTGGACTGCGGGGTGTTGGCAGCGGCGACGATGAAGCCCTGGCTGGCCCAGTGGAGCAACAGTTCGCGGTAGACGACCGGGAAGGCGAAGGTGCCGTTTCCCCACACGATCACGGGGTGGCGGCGGTCGCTGGTCGCGATGTCACGCGGGTAGTACAGGGTGGTCACCACCCCGACCTCCACCGCCGTGGCGTAGGGGCCGGGAGCGCCGTAGTCGGCCGCGGCCGCCTCGGTACTGGAACCGGCGGGGGAACCGGTGGACGCCGCTGCCGCTCCCGCGCCGGCGGAAGCCGTCAGCAGGAGCATGAGCGCGGTCAGGGGGACGAGCAGTTTTCTCCAGAGCACAGCGGACTCCCGATGTCGTCACGGTGAACTGGATGTTTCATCCGGCTCACACCTTGTCTGATCGCACATCCTGAAGCACGGTTCGAGACCCGTCTCTGCGCAATCGCGGCAAGCAGCGACGTCGGAGTTTGTGCAACATGCCGAGAGGCCTGAGCCCGGTGAGGCTGCCATGCTCGATTCCGCCGTTACGCCGCAGAGCCCGCCGCCCGGCCCCGAGGGGAGAACGCCGGGAACGGAAGAGCCCTGCGCATCGTCCTCCCTCATGATCTGCGCGGTCAATCATGTGACGCCTCGTCGGAACGAGCGCCACATGAGCGCCACGAGCGTCATCTCAGCACCGGCACAACGCCCGCAGCGCCCGCACTGCACGTCATGCATGCGGGTAAGCCACAGGTCAGGAGCCCTTCGCGGCCGGCGCAAGGATCACCACGCACTCCACATGGTGCGTCCCGACGTGACAACCTCAACGAACTCATCACCGTCGCCGTGAGCAGCGAGCCACCCCGCGCTTCACAGCGGCCGACTTGCACGGCCTGAGGTGGGCGTGGTCGAGGAGGTCGACGGCCGGTGGACGCAGCCGGCCCAGCGCGGCCTCCTCCCCCTACGCACTTCCTGCGGTTGTGATGAGCCGGGTCCGCGAGGAGCCCTCGGCCGCCGTCGATTCGCGCTCCTGACCAGCCGTTTCGTAGCCGCTCCGAGTGGGCGTGGTGGTTCCTCCGCCTCAGGCCCGGGGCATTTCCTCGACGGGCGGTGGTTCACTACGTGTTTCCGAGGATCGGGAAGAGTGCGCGGGCGACTTCAGGGTCCGGCGCGACCAAGATGCCGTCCGCTGTCACCAGGGCGGTGGAGGGATCCTCTTCGGTGGCGATCGAGCCTGTTGTGGAGATCCTGCGGGCCTCGGTTCCCGCGACGCGGGCGAGTACCCGCAAGGGAGTCCCCGGAGGGACGGGGCTTCTGTGGCGCATCCGGAGGGAGATGGTCACGCCCAGGTGTCCGGCGGCGGCGCAGGCTCACCCCATGAGTGCGTCGAGGAGCATGGCGCTGACGCCGCCGCGGCCGAAGCCGGGCGGTCCCTCATGGGCGATGCGAGGAGCCGCCGTCCGGCGGGGCCGCCGTCGGCCAGGGTGATGGGCAGGGGCGGTGCGATCGGGCTGCTGGTGCCGGTGCCGGGACTGTACATCCGTATCCCACCCGGGAATTCGTCGACCTCCGGGATCTCTGCGTGTGTGCGTCGTCGATGAACATCGCGCACCCTCCAAGCCGCAGGCGCAGATCCCTCTCGGCGGTTCTCCTGCTCCTCACCGCGATGACCCTGGTGTCTCGCCGGAACTCCGGCGCGCTACGTACGGATCCAGGGGCTGGAGCGCAGCGCCAAGTGGTGCCGCTCTCTGCGCGAGGTCGGCGCTCACGCCGGCTGAGCCGCCCATGAGGCGGTGCCCAGGGCCGGGGCCGGCCGAGGTTCTCCTGATCCGGCTGGCCCCGGCCGGTTTTCGGCTGCCAGGGGCTTGGCAGCGCGGGCTCGACTGCCTACCGTACGAGCAGAACATGAGCCGAACTCATATTTGAGGAACTACGTGATCACTCATCACCCCGAAGCCCGCCTCTGGCTTCTGAGCACTCCCGGCACCTCGTACGCCTTCCGGTTGGATGCCGACGACGTCCCCCGGCACGCGCACTGGGGCCGGCCGCTGAGCCTGGAACAGGCCGTCTCGGTCGCGGCCGACCTGCCCGCCGAGGATCCGGGCGGC
This sequence comes from Streptomyces sp. CLV115, assembly GCF_038448545.1. NCBI lineage: Bacteria > Bacillati > Actinomycetota > Actinomycetes > Kitasatosporales > Streptomycetaceae > Streptomyces > Streptomyces sp. CLV115. The sequence goes on along the minus strand of NZ_JBCEWQ010000001.1, from coordinate 52,939 downwards.
GACGATCCCGGCGGTGAGGAGTATGTGGTGGAGGGGGGGCTGCGGTTCGGCGCGCCGTCGCTGACCGTCCGGTTCAGCGACGGTGTCCGCGGCTTCGCATGGCGGTTCGTCTCGTACACCGTCGAGGACGACCTGCTCACGCTCTCCTTCACCGACCGGGTCCGTTCCCTCGACCTCGACCTCAACTACCGGGTCCGGGACGACCATGACCAGATCGAGCGCTGGGCCGTCCTCACCGCGGGGGAACCGGTGGACGTCCTGCGGTTCGACTCCGCCGCCTGGACGCTGCCCGCCCGCGACGACTACCGGGTCAGCCATGTGATGGGCGAATGGGCCCGGGAGTTCCAGCTTCGGCGCGACCGGGTGCCCGTCGGCGAGACCGTGTTCACCAGCCGACTCGGTATCACGGGACCGCACGCCGGACCCTGGCTGATGCTCGACGCGCAGGACGCCACCGAGGAGCACGGCGAGGTCTGGAGCACTGCCCTGGCCTGGAGCGGCAGCCGCCGCATCACCCTGCGCCGCGACCCCTACGGCCGCGCCTCCTGGACCGGCGGATTCGGGCACGAGGGGCTGGTCTGGAAGCTGGACGCCGGTGAGCGACTGGAGACCCCCGTCTTCACCGGGCTGTACGCCCCCGACGGCTTCGGCGGCACCAGCCGCCGCTGGCACGCCTACATCGAGCGTCAGGTGCTCCCCGCCCGTCCCGCCGAACGGCCTCTCATCTTCAACTCGTGGGAGGCGACCGAGTTCGACATCAGCGAGAAGCAGCAGCGGGAACTGGCCGAGCTGGCCGCGGGCGTCGGCGTCGAGGTCTTCGTCGTGGACGACGCGTGGTTCGGCGCCCGCACCAGCGACCGGGCCGGGCTCGGCGACTGGTGGCCCCACCCCGACCGCTTCCCGGACGGTCTGGGCCCGCTCGCCGATCAAGTACGCGCGCTCGGCATGGGATTCGGCCTGTGGGTGGAACCCGAGGCGGTCAACCCCGACAGCGACCTCTTCCGTACGCACCCCGACTGGATCCTCCACCAGGAAGGCCGGGCCCGTACGCAGCGCCGCAACCAGCACGTGCTGAACTTCGCCCGCCGCGACGTCCGGGAATGGGCGGTTGAATGGCTGGTCAGGACCGTCACCGAGCTGGACGTGGCCTTCCTCAAATGGGACATGAACCGGCCCTTCAGCGAGGCTGGGCAGCCCGGGGCCGCCGACCCCGACCGGGTCTGGATCGAGCACACCCTCGGGGTCTACGAGGTGATGGACCGGTTGCGCGCCGCCCGCCCCGGCCTGTACCTGGAGTCGTGCGCGGGCGGCGGAGGCCGGGCCGACCTCGGTGTACTGGCCCGCGCCGACCAGGTCTGGACGTCGGACAACACCGACGCTGTCGACCGGATCGCCATCCAGCACGGCCACGGTCAGCTGCTGCCCGCCCGGACCATGGGCGCATGGGTCACCGACAGCCCGCACGCCTTCACCGCCCGCGCGACCCCGATCCGGTACCGCTTCCATGTCTCGATGGCCGGGGCGATGGGCATCGGCGGCGACCTCAGGAAGTGGAGCGAGGAGGATCGCGGCTGGGCCCGGATGCTCGTCGAGGAGTACAAGCGGATCCGGCCCGTGGTGCACGGGGGCGTCCAGTACCGGCTTGAGCACGACGCGGTGCAGTACGTCACCGAGGACGAAGTCGTCGTCTTCCAGTTCCAGCCGTCCGCATCCGCGCGGTCGGTCGCCCGAACCCGGCTGAAGGGTCTCGACCCCGATGCCCACTACCGGGACGAGACCACCGGCGCCGTCCACGCGGGCGCCGTCCTGCTCGGCCACGGCCTGCCGCCGTTGCTGCCCTTCGACTGGACGAGCGAGCTCGTCCATCTCAGGAGAGTGCCCCGATGAGCCTCGCCCCCGAGCGGTCCGAGGCCCTCGCCGAGCCCGTCCGCCCGGTCGGCCACGGCTGGATCACCCTGTACGTCCTGGGCAACGTCGGCTTGTTCATCCCGATGCTGGTGCCGACCACGCTCCTGATGCCCGAGCAGATCGCCGAGATCGATCCAGCGGGAAAGGTCGGCAGTTACGCCTGGGTCAGCGTGATGGGAGCGATCTCGGGAATCGTCCTCGCGCCGCTGGCCGGCGCCCTCAGCGACCGCACCACCAGCCGGTTCGGCCGGCGCCGGCCGTGGATGGTCGTCGGCGCCCTGATCTACATGGCGGTGCTGGTCTTCCTCGGTCTCCAGACAACGGTTGCCGGCGTCGCGATCGGCTCCTTCGCGCTGTCCGCCGCCTGCATGATCATCGGTGCCGGACTCTCCCCGGTGGTGCCCGACCAGGTCCCGGCCGGTCAGCGCGGTGTGGTCCTCGGCTGGGCCACGGCCCCGCAGGCCGGCGGACTCATCGTGGGCGGCCTGCTGATCGGCCTGGTCGCGAGCTTCTCCGCGCAGTACCTGCTGCTTGCCGCATTTCCGCTGCTGATCCTGCTGTTCGCGGCCACCATGAAGGATCCGCCGCTTCCCGTACAGCAACGCGAGCCGTTCTCGCTGCGCACCTTCCTGGACGGCTACCGGATCAGCCCGCGCGAGCACCCCGACTTCATCTGGGCGATGAGCTCCCGGTTCGCCATGGGCCTCGGCTATGGCCTCGGCACGCTCTACCTGCCGTACTTCCTGGATGACGTACTGCACTACGAGAAGTTGTTCCCCGGCCGGTCGACCGACGACGGCCTGCTCATCGTGATCGGCGTCAACTCCGTGGCCACGGTCTCGACGGTCGTGCTCGGCGGCTGGCTCTCCGACAGGCTGGGCAGGCGACGGATGCTGGTCTTCCTCGGCGGCGTCACGATGGCCGTCGCCGCGCTCCCCCTCGCGCTGTCGCCCACGTGGACCATGACGCTGGTCGCGGCCGTCATCCTGGGCCTGGGCTACGGCGTGTACCTGTCCGTCGACACCGCCTTGATCACTGAGGTGCTGCCCGCCTCGGCAGACCGCAGCAAGGACATGGCGCTGGCCAACCTGATGACGTCCCTGCCATATGTCCTGGTTCCCCCCATCGCCTCGGTCGTGCTCGGCGGTCTGGGCGGCTACCGCTCGCTGTTCCTCTGCTCCGCGGGCCTGTCCGTACTGGGCGCGGCCATGGTCTGGAAGGTCAGGAGCGTCCGCTGAGCCGGGCCGGCGCGTGTCATCGGAGCCGGTCGTTCAAATAGCTGTTGAGAACGCGTTTGCACTCGGCGATCAGCCGGGCGTCACCCTGCGGATCGGTGGCGAACGCCAGTTTCAGCACGCTGTCCGCGCATTCGAGCGCCACCCTCACAGCGAAGTCGATTTCGGCGTCGTCCTGCCCCCCGGTCAGGGAGGCGGTGAGTGAGCGCAGCCTGCCGGCTACCGCGGTGTTGTTGTCCAGGGTCGGCTCCAGGACGTGGTCCTGTCCCACCGCGCCGAAGTCGACCACGCCGAACCCGGCGATCGTCCGGCGCATGATGACGAACTCGTCGACGGTCACCTCCACGACGCCCGGAATGCCTTCGGGCTCCTCGCGCTCAAGGCGGCCCGCGACCCGCGCCATGAAGGACTCCAGGTTGCGGACGGCGAGCGCACCGATCAGCCCCTCCTTGTCGGAGAAGAACTGGTAGAGGGTGCCGATGGGCACGTCGGCCCTGCGGGCCACCTCCTTGGTGGTCAGCGCGGCATAACCGACCTCGTCCAGGAGTTCGGCGCAGGCATCAAGCAGCCGTTCGAAGCGTTCGGCGCTGCGCTTCTGCACCGGCAGCCTGCGCAGTGTCCCTGCATTGCGGTCTTGATTCACGCTTCCATCATCCCATCGAAACAGCTAACGTGAGCTAAGCTCATGTTTCAGGAGGTTAGTCGTGACGCTGAACCATCTCCCCGCCGACTTCATCTGGGGCGCCTCGACGGCGTCGTACCAGATCGAGGGCGCCACCGAGGAGGACGGCCGCGGGCCGTCGATCTGGGACACCTTCACCGCCCGCCCCGGTACGGTCCGCGACGGGCACACCGGTGACGTGGCCTGCGACCACTACCACCGGTACGAGGAGGACCTCGCGCTGATGGCCGAGGCCGGCCTCACCGGCTACCGCTTCTCCATCGCCTGGCCCAGGATCCGGCCGACCGGCACGGGCGAGGTCAACCTCCAGGGCCTGGACTTCTACGACCGGCTGGTCGACGGCCTGCTCGCACGCGGCGTCGAACCCGTCCCGACCCTCTACCACTGGGACCTCCCCCAGGGCCTTGAGGACGAAGACGGCTGGCTGAACCGCGATACCGCGTACCGCTTCGCCGAGTACGCCGCGGTCGTGGCCGACCGGCTCGGCGACCGCGTCGAGAAGTGGATCACGCTCAACGAGCCGTTCATCCACACGGTCTGGGGCTATGGCCTCGGGACCCATGCGCCCGGCCGCGCCCTCTTCCTGGACTGCCTGCCCGTCGCCCACCATCAGCTGCTGGCCCATGGCCTGGCGTTGAAAGAACTGCAGGCGCGCGGTCTCCAGGTGATGATCGCCAACAACTGCACCCCGGTCTGGCCCGCATCGGACGCGGCTGCCGACATCGCCGCCGCGGGCGCCTACGACGCCCTGCACAACCGCCTGTTCAACGACCCGATCTTCACGGGCACCTACCCCGACCTGTCCGCCTTCGGTGCCGACGCCACCCTCGGCGGCTCCGTCCAGGACGGTGACCTCGAACTGATCTCGGCCCCGCCGGACGCGCTCGGCATCAACTACTACAACCCGACCCGCATCCAGGCGCCGACGTCCGAAGGGCTGCCCTTCGAGGACGCCCCCATCGAGGGTTTCCGTCGCACCGCCTTCGACTGGCCCGTTGTCCCCGACGGCCTACGGGAACTGCTCGTCGGCCTCAAGGAGCGCTACCCGGCACTCCCGCCCGTCTACATCACCGAGAACGGCTGCTCGGTCGAGGACGTCGTCACCGCGGACGGCGCCGTCCTCGACCACGACCGCATCGACTACCTGGACACCCACCTCCAGGCCGTCGACGCCGCCGTGGCCCAAGGCGTGGACGTCCGCGGCTACTTCACCTGGACCCTGATCGACAACTTCGAATGGGGCGAGGGCTTCCACCAGCGCTTCGGCCTCGTCCACGTCGACCACGACACCCAGGTCCGCACCCCGAAGGCGTCCTTCGCGTGGTACCGCGACCTCATCCGTGCGCAGCGCGGCTGAGCCGCCGACGCGGACGAGGGGACTTCTCGCAATGACCGAGTCATGGCGCAACTGGGCAGGCAACGAAGAGGTCCGGCCCGCGCGCGTCCGTCGGCCGGGGAGCTCGGCCGAGGTGGCTCAAGCCGTCCGGGACGCGGTCCTGGACGGACAGCGGGTCAAGGCGGTGGGTGCCGGGCACTCCTTCAGTCCCGTCGCCGTGGCTCCCGGCGTCCAACTGCGCCTCGACCGTATGGACGGCCTGTATGCCGTCGACCGAGCGAGCGGCCTGGTCACCGTCGAGGCTGGAATGCCACTGTGGAAGCTCGGCCCGCTCCTCGCCGAGCACAGCCTCGCACTGGAGACCACGGGGGACATCGACCCGCACGAGGCTCCCTTCCTTGGTGCCGCCGATCACCGGGCTCGCCGCACGGGCGATGTCCACCCGGGAGTGGACCGACCTCTCCCCGAGCGTCTTCGCCTCACCTCGCGAAGTACGCTTCCACAAGGGTGAGTTCGCCATTCCCCGCGAGCGGTCCTGCGAGGCGCTCAGGGAGATCGGGCGCTGGATCCGCACCCACGACGAGCGGGTTTCCTTCCCGCTGGAGGTCCGGTTCGCCGCAGCCGACGACATCTGGCTCTCCACGGCACAGGGGCGCGAGACCTGCTACGTCGCTTTCCACCAGTACCACCGCATGGCGTACCGCCGATACTTCCAGGCGTGCGAGGACATCCTCGGCTCCTACGGCGGCCGCCCCCACTGGGGCAAGATGCACGCCCTCGACGCTGCGGCCCTGCGCCCCCGCTACCCCCATTTCGACGACTTCGCGGCCCTGCGCGACGCCCTTGACCCAACCGGACTCTTCGCCAATCCCTACCTCGACTGCGTCCTCGGCCCAGCCCCGGCCACGGCACTCTGACAACGATGTCTCCACAGTGGAGGAAGTCTTGATGCGCAACGGAAGATCCCTGGCCCTCCTCGCGCGGGCCCTGGTTGTCGCGACGGCACTGGTGGTGGCGTTCGCCCCCGCCGCCGTCACCGTCCGCCACCGCCCGGGTGGGCACAGGACGGGCCAACGTGGACCTGGTCAACCCGTTCATCGGCACCTCGGGCAAACGCGACGCCGATTACGGCGGGATGATCCCGAGCACCGCCCCGCCGTTCGCCATGACCCGCTGGTCGCCGATGACCCGGCAGAACTACGTCAGCCGCACCCCGTACCACTACGACGACAAGAAGATCGGCGGCTTCATCGGCACCCACCAGCCGGCGATCTGGATGGGCGACTCCGGCTACGTGACGGGAATGCCCGGCATCGGGACGGTGAAGACGGCGGCCGACGACCGGGCGCTGCCGTTCAGCCACGCCGACGAGCAGGCCGCCGCCGACCGCTACTCGGTCCGGATGCGGGCCGGTTCGGGCCGGACGCTGAAGACGGAGATGACCGGGACGTCGCGCGTGGGCCTGTTGCGTACGACCTATCCGGCCGACACTGACACCAACTTCGTTCTGCAGGCGACCCGTTCGGGCATCACCGGCAAGGTGCACGTGGATCCCGCCGCCCGGGAGATCACCGGCTACAACCCCGACCGGCAGGACAGCAAGCTCGGCCCCTTCAAGGCCTCCAACTTCAAGGGCTACTTCGTCGCCCGCTTCGACACCGCCTTCGACAGCCACGGCACCGCCACCGGCGCGAAGCTGCACGAGGGCCAGAACGAACGCACCGCCGGCGACCTGTCCGCGTACGTACGCTTCCCCTCCGGAACCAGGACCGTCCAGGTACGCATCGCGACGTCGTTCATCTCGCTGGAGCAGGCGCGCGCCAACCTGGCCGCCGAGGCCCCGGACGACCAGTCCTTCGAACGGACCGCCGCGAAGACCCGGGCGCAGGAGCCCCATGGGGCTGCGGGAGGCGGGGCACACCGCCGTGATCGGCACAGCGAATGCGGTACCGCCAACGCATCGCCTGCGAAGCGGACCACCTCACTTCACCATCACGGCCCAGAGCCAGAGATGCGAATTCCTCGTCCTGGAGGAACAAGACCGTGTCGAACCCGTCCCCACGGAGATCAACGTGCACTACGCGCGCTATGGACGCTACGTGCGATCTTTCAGCACACACCTACAGCTCCTTGATGGCCCTGAGCCAGCCACCGGGCAGGGCGAGCTCATCAACTTGACCTCCTCCGAAATCGGGGCAGGCACGCGAGCAACGCACCTTCATCACTGGACGGCGAAGGCCTGTCAAGACCGCCCAACGCGACCGCGAGGTCCACAAGTCACTCACCGCCGCTTGCGACGCCGGTCTTCCAGTGATCACCTCAGAACCGGGCCGTGTCACGGTCCTCATCCGAGATCGGACAGCAGCAGCTCCAGTTCCCTCTCCTCCTCGACACGAACACCGAGTTCGGCGACGGCCGCAGCGAGTGCCGGCTCCCAGGGGGTCTCCGTCGGAGTGCTGACGAGCGGGGACAGCGGAGGTGAAGCGCTGCGGAGCACGGCGGCGCGGTAGTCCGCAGCCGTGTAGCGCCAGGGCCGCCATGGGACGCGGCGGTGAAGGATGCCGGCGATCCGGAGTCCGCCCCAGTCGAAGTCCCCGTGGTAGTACAGGGCCGCTCCGTGGTCGTGCAGCCCCCGGAGCAGCGTGAGGGCGGCGGCGGAAGGCTGGCCCTGGAGACAGACGAGGGGCGGACAGGCAGCGCCGAGCGCGTCGGCCGCCGCCGCGAGGACGGTCGGGTTCTCGCAGATCCGCACCATGGGAGCGGCGACGGCCGGGGGCCTGCGGGTGAGCTGGCGAAGGGTGAGCACGCAGGGTTCGCCGTCTTCAGCCAGGCGGTCCAGGGCTGGGGTGCCGCGCAGGTTCAGGGTCAGTACGGTCGAGGACAGCTCATCCCGCAACAGTCCCACCGCGGCCCACGCCTCGCGTCGCCATTCGGCGCCCTGACCGTCGTGGAAGCCGGTCAGCGCACGGGCCCCGGACAGGGTGAGGGTGGCCAGCGGTGTGCCGTCGTCAAGAGCGTGGGCCCAGCCGAGGACCCGGGCGGCGAAGGCAGGTTGCGAGACGATCGGGACGGCGGGGAGCGCGCTCAGCGCGGTGCACACCCCGGTGAGCAGGCCGAGCGTGACATCTGGAGTGCGTCCCAGACGCCGCGCGAGGCCGTCGGCGCGTATCCGGGCCGCCCACTCCGCAAGCGCGGGGACCGAAACGACGAGCTCGTCGAGCGGCGCGTGCGCCCGTTTCCAGGCATCCTCCTCCTCTTGGCGGGTCTGGGCGAGCGATGTGACAGGTCCCGTGAGTGCCTCGACCGCAGCGGCGAGGCCATTCGGGCTTACGCCCGAACGGCGTAGTACGGCGTCGACCGCGTCCAGCCGTACCGTCAGGGTCCTGCCGCCACCAGGAGCTCGGGCGAGAAGTCGTTCGACCGCTGCCCGCTGAGCCGGAGTGGGATCGCCCAGAGACACGGAACCGGTCAGGGGCTGTCCGGTCACCAGACGTCGGCGCGCTCGCTCGACGAGCCAGGCAAGTTCCGGTGCACCGAGCAGCCGAGTGAGCCTCGTGCCGTCGACCGCTCCGATCTCGGGCTCATGCCCGTGGCTCAGTTCCACAGTGGCTCGGGCTCCTCTGCACGAGGCGTGGCCTGGGGCGCGTTACGTACGGGATCCTCGCGACGCTGTCGTCTCGTACCGTCCCACTCCCAGCGGGTGACGAGTACCGCCGCCACCTCGTCGATCCGGGACAGTTGAGCGATGGCGATGCCGGGCACCTGCGGGTAGCAGGCCCACTCCCGTTCGCTGGTCATGACCACATCGAGGTCAAAGGCGCTCAGGAGGCCGAGGCACTTGGCGCGGGAGTCGTCGTCCACGCCGGCGAACGCCTCGTCCAGGGTGACCAGGCGGGGCGCGTGCGGGCTGCCCGCGCTTGTGTAGTGCGAGGAGGCGGCGGCGAACAGCGGTACAGACACGGCGAGGACGCGTTCGCCGCCGGAGGCCGGGCCGGTGGCCGGGACCCAGCGCCCGTGCTGGTGGCGTTCGACGCCGAATTCGTGCCAGGAGCGGTAGTCGAGCGCGGCCGTGAGGTGATCGAGCCAACTGCCCGAGCCGTCGTCGGACTGTTGGCGGGCGATCTGGGCCTGGAGGAACTCGCCCACCGCCGCGCGGTCCTCCGGAGTCCAGGCGTCCGGGGACTGGCGCAGCCTCTCGCGGGCTTGGGCCAGTCCGGACGGGGCCTTGCGCGAGGCCCGCCACACCAGCCGGAGCCTCATGCCGGTGGAGGTGGGACGGTCCTCCAGTTCGGTGTTCATGTCCCGCACCTGTCGTTCGGCGGCACCGATGAGTTCCTGGAGGGTGCCGGCGACCTCGGTGATCAGGTGGGTTTCGAGGATCTCGCGTTCGTGCGCGGACAGGATGCGGGTGAGCTCGCCGACTTCCGTGGCGAGCGCCTCGGCGAGTTCGGGTACGGCCCGCTCACGGCCCTGGTAGACGATGTCGACGACCATGCCGTCCTCGACCATGCGGGCAGAGGCGCTGTGCCCGTGCCGGGACAGGGTGTCCTGCAGGGTTTTGAGTTCCTCGCTGAGCCGGCGCTGGACGCGTTCCCAGGCGGCGTCCGTGTCGTCGGTGGACGACAGGCCGGATTCGATGGCGCGGGCGAGCGTGATGGCCGGGGTCGCGGCCCAGTGGCCGTCGTCCGAGGCGGGGACGGTGACCTCGGGCAGCGCGACCGCGACCAGGCCGGTGGTCGTGAAGCGCTGGAGCGCGACGATGGCCTCCGCACGTGCGTCCACGGCTTCGGCGAGGTCCTTTTCCAGCTGCTCGATCCGCCCCTCGGCCCGGCTCGCCTCCCGGTCCGCCAGGGCGTGACGCTGCCCGGCGTTCTTCCGGTCGGTCTCACAGATCCGCTGTGCCTCGGTCGTCTCGGCGAGGCGCCGTTGGAGTTCGGCGACGGCGGCGCCGACGGTGGAGCGCAGAGTCCGGTGCCGCTCGTCGGCCGCCGCCGCCTCGCGCGCCGCCTCTTCGGCCCGCAGGGTGAGGTCGACGACCCGCTGCTCCACCTCGGCCGCCTCGGCACGCTCGTCGTCCACCTGCCGTGCGGCCTCCCCCCGTTCGCGCAGCGCGGGCCACAGAGCCGCCAGCGCGGTGGCGAGGGAGCCGAGGGCGTGACGTACGGCGGTGAGTCCGGCCAGGTCGGCGGGCAGCCCCAGATCAGCGGCGGCCTCGGTGAGCTCAGCGGCGGCCCGCTCGGCGAGCTCAGCCACCTCGATGACCTCGGTGGCACGCCCCTCATACCGGGCACGCGCCTTGCGTACGGTCTCGGCGGCGGCGCTGACGAGCGCGTGTGCCCTGGTGAGCGGCGACTCGTCGGGGACGTCGGCGAGCTCGGCGTCGAGCGTGCGCCGACGTGCCGCGATCACGGCGGACCGAGCCGCGAGATTCTCCGACTCCTCACGCAGGGAGGCGAGTTCGATGCCGAGCGCCGCGACCCGAGCCCGGCGCGCTGCTTCGCGTGCGCCCTCGCCGATGTAGGTGGCGGCGGGCTTGGCCCATGTACCGGTGAGGGCGCCGATCCGGAAACGCCCGTCGGGTGCCGCCCATGTCGTGGCTCCTCCCCCGCCGTCGAGGCCGATGGCGGCGAGCAGTCGCGCCACCGTCGTCTCGTCCAGGACAGGGGCTTGTCCATCGCTGTGCTCCACGACAGGGCACAGCACGTCTGCCAGTGAGGGGCCGCTCACCGGTCCGTTCGGCGGGGAGAGGAGGACATCGTGGCCGTTCGCGGCGAGGGCGGAGCCGTCGGGCAGCACCCAGGCGTCGAGGAGGCCGGAGGCTTCGAGTGCCGCTTCGAGCCCGGCACGGCTGGCTTCGGGCAGTCCGTCACGGAAGTCGACCAGGCGCCAGAGCGGCGCGCCCGGCAGCGCCTCGCGCAGGCCGGGGGTGCGCGTCGCCGGGGGCCGGGGTTCGCGTCCGGTACCGGCTTCCAGTGCGGTGAGTTCGCGACGGGCCTCGGCGGTGCGCTCTGCCAGCTCCGTGGTCGCGCGGGCGGCTTCGGCCGCCTGGTCGGCGAGGTCCACCGAGCGGGCGGTGTGCGCCCGGGTGGCACAGACCCGCGTCGGGTAGGGGCCGTCGAGGTGACAGGTCCACTCCTGGAGTTCGTCCAGGAGGCCGTTCACGTCGGCGTAGGCCAGCTCCTGCCAGGCGCGGGCGCGTTCGCGTACGTCGTCCAGGAGGGCCCGGCCCGCCCGCGCCGCATTCTCCTCCGCCTCGCCGTGAGTCTCGGCGGCCAGCGCGAGGTCGCTCTCCGCCTCGTCGAGACGGCCCGACGCCCGACGGTGCGCGCCGGCGGCCTGCTCGGACGCTTCGAGGCGGCCCTCGATGTGGTCGAGCGCCCGCCGGGCGCGGTCCGTGGCTTCCTCGACGGCGCGCCGCGATGCGGGCTCGGGCAGCAGGTCGTCCGCCGGCAGGGCGACGTGCGCGGCGGCTGCCTGTTCCCGCGCGTGGGCACTGGTCTCTTCGGCCCGGCCCCGCGCCGCGCGCAGCCGGTTGTCGGCGGTGCCGAGCCGCCCGAGGGCCTTGGCGTGGAGGGCGTCCGCCTGCTGCCGGTCCTCCCGGGCCCGGTCCGCCGCCTGCCCGGTTCGTGTCACGGCCTGGGCGGCGTGCTCCAGCTCTCGGGCGTCGCGCATCTCGGGCGCCTCGCGCAGCGCTGTCTCCTGGGCCCGCAGCCGTTCCCCGGTCTCGGCCAGGGAGCCGATCTCCTCTTCGGCCGCCGCTCGCTTCTCCTCGGCCCGGGTTCGGCGCTCCTGGTCCTCGGTCAGATCTCGCTGCACGCGCTCGTAGCGGGAGTGCTCGGCGCGAGGGAGCCGGGCGCGGCGCCGGGTGGCGATCCGGGCGTACCGCCGGTAGTGCTCCAGGAAGGCGGAGGCGGCCCGCTCGGCGGCGGATGCGGCGGCCAGCTCGTCCTTCTCCTCGTCCAGGGAGCGGAACGCCTCGGCCACGTCGGCGATGACGGCCTGGTCCACGGGCGGCAGCGCCTCGGTGAGGGCGCGGGAGAGAGCGGCTTCGTTGGGCCGCTTGGAGAGCTGGGGCTGGCGCAGCTGGATGAGCAGGTCGACCAGGGCCGCGTAGCGCTGCTCTCCGAGACCGAAGAGCGCTTCGTCGACGGCCCTGCGGTAGGCCTTGGCCTGGTCGTACAGCATGCCGTGCCCGGCGACGGCCTCGGCAAGGCGGTCCCTGGACAGGGCCGTGCCGGTGGCGTCGAGGAGCCGGAAGGTCTCCTCCGTTCGTTCGGTGGAGACGTGGTCGAGGCGCTGGCGGGTGACGGCGTACCAGTGTCGGGCGATACCCCGCCCGCTGACAGCCTTGAGCCCGCACAGCAGCGTACGGAAGTGCTGCTCGCCGGTCGCGTCGTCGACCCTGCCGAACTCGATCCAGGTGTAGCCGAGCCGTTCGGAATGCGGGTGCTCGCCACCGAGCAGCAAGTTCCATTCCATCCGCTTGCCCGGGTCGCCGTCGGGTTCGACACGACGCGCGCTGAGGTCGCCGTCGAGCAGGAACGGCAGGGTCAGGGCGAGCACCTTGGACTTACCGGTGCCGTTGTTGCCGCGCAGCAACAGGCGCCCGTCCCGGAAGTGGAACTCCTCCACGTCGTAGTGGAACAGGTCGACGAGCCCGATGCGCAGGGGTTGCCAGCGGGAACGCCGCGGGGTGGGGAGGCGGGTCACGAAGTGGCCTTTCGCTGCGGAGGCACGGGGGCGGAGCCGGGTTCGCGGATGACGGTCTCGCCGATCGCGTACCGGGCGAGGGCAGGTCGCACCACGACCGCGTACGGAGTACGGGAGACCAGGCCGAGCGCGGCGAGCCGGGCGACGGCCTGTTCGACGAGCTCGGTCTCCATGCCTGGCTCCCTGGCGGACTTCGACCAGAATCCGCCGTGCTGGGAGGCGAGTCCACGGACTCGGAGGGCAAGCTCATCGAGATCGACGGGGCCCTCGGCGGCGGCCAGGTGCTCGGCGAGCAGCAGGGTGACATGGCCGTAGGTGCCCTGTTCGGGCATGCGGAGGTCGGTGAGGTCGTCCTCGGGGTCGACCATGGCGATCCCCTCGGCCCGCACCTCGGCGACCAGTCCGGTCAGCTCGGTGATCCGGACGGTGAGGAAGCCGCGCTGCCTGGTGAGGTACCCGAGTTCGGCGTCGCTCAGGTCGTCGTAGTAGAGCACTGGGTCATCGAGGAGCCTGCGGGTGAGCGAGCGGCGCATCGCGCGGAAGCGCAGCTCGTCGCTGTCCAGGGCGGTTTCGGCAACGAGTTCGGTAAGCCGGTCGTCAAAGGCTTCTGCGTGGACGTTGGAGGGGCCGCGGCGAGAGGCCAGGAGCCCGGCGAGGACCCGGCGTTCGACGTCGTACAGGACGTCGCCCGCCCCGCTGACGTAAGCCTCTTCCTCGCCCGCGACCCGCCTCAGCACGCCGAGGCCGAGCAGCAGCCGTACGACGGCGGCGAGATCGAGGCGCTCGTCTCGGCGTTCCAGGGCGAACTCGATCCCCGTCGCGGCGAGTCGGGGATCGGCGGCGTCGAGGACGATCTGGTCGGCGAGGCGCCCCAGGGCGATCTGGGCCTCGCCGCGTTCGAGGGCGGCGAGCGCGAGGCAGAGTAGGACGTAGCGGCGTCGGGTGAAGGGGGCAGCACCGCGGGTCGTGTCCCGTGCGGGGTGGGTGGGGTCGGTCAGCACACCGGGGCTCTTGCGCAGACGGGCGGCTTCCGTGTCCGCCTGGAGCGCCCAGCCGGTGTTGCGGTCGAACCACTCACGTAGCTCCGATGCGTGCCGGCGAGCGAGGCGGAACTCGTCGGCGTACCGGCCGCGCGCGAGCAGGAGTGGCTGCTTGAGCAGGGCACGGGCGGCTTTGCGCAGCTCGGCGGCGTGCTGGCCGTCCAGGACCTCGGCGAGTGGTGTGGTCATCGTCGAGGTTCTCCGTCCGCCGGACCGTCTCCGCCCACCAGGCCGCCTCCGTCCGTCAGGCCGTCTCCGTCCGTCAGGCCGTCTCCGTCCGTCAGGTCGACGATCTCGATGAGGTGGTCCGGCCCGCTGAAGACTCCGCCGGGGGTACGAACCTCGGCGGTCGTGCCGTCGGCGAGTGCGGTGAGTCTGATCTCCATGGAGCCGTCGTTGCTGGTGGCGGTGGTGTGCCGCATACCGGGCCGCCATGTGGCCAGGGCGTCCCCGAGCAGCTGAAGGAAAAGTCCGAAGGAGGCCGGGTCGAGCTCGCCGAGACCGGACAGGCGTGTGACTCCATGGGTGACGAGCCGGGCGCGGGCGGCGGCCGTCTCGGCGGCCTGCTTGGCAGCGGTCTCGGCGAGCGAGCGCCGCAGCTCCTCCCGATCCTCGACCTTGCGGGGCTTGCCGCGCCGCTCATAGCTGCCGGTGCGGCGCAGCTGCGGGCTGATACGCAACGGCTCGGCCTCGGCCCACGAGGTGGAAGCCGGGACGGGCCGCGCCGCGCGGGCGGCGAGGGTGTCGGCGTCGACGGTGAGGTGCCGGGCCGGGTAGAGGCCGAAGGCAGCCCGCCACAGCCGGTGCCGGGCATCGTCGTCGGGCGCCTCGGCGAACCAGCGCGCCAGCGTACGGAAGTCGGCCGACCGGTCGGAGCGGCCGGCCCGGCGCTCGTTCAGCGCTCGTACGACGGCGAGGAGCTGGGGAATCGCACCGAGTGCACGGCCGCGCAGGAGCCTGGCCTGCGATTCGCGCCCGTCCCTGCTGATGAACCACGCGCCGAGCCCCGACCAGCGGGCGGCCCACCGCTCGTACATCTCCCGCTCCGCGTTCGCGGCATCCTCCGGCGAGGCGTCGACGGCTTCCCGCCCGGCGGCTGCGCGAAGCAGGGGCTCCACTCTCCCGTCCTCCTCCAGCTCCAGGATCAGCCGCGCGATCCGCCCGCCCAGCGTGATCAGATCCTGGATGAACCGTTCCAGGTACTGGATGAGGCAGTCCTTGTACGCGAGGAAGACCGCCTCCTCGACATCGTGCAGGTCGATGGTCTGCTGGAGCGATCCCATGAAGGCCCGGGCGTTGTCGGCGAGCGCGGCGAACCGGCTGGCCAGCGCGTCGAGCGCCAGATGCGCTTTGGCCGGATCCGGCTGCTCCTCGGCAGCCAGGACGAGAAGGGCGCGAAGCTGGGTGACGATGTCGTGCAGGGCCACAGCCTGGAGGGCACCGCGCCGCCCGAGCGCCTCGTCATAGGCGGACAGCGCCTCCTCGGCGGCCTCCCCCTCCCTTGTGAGCTGGTAGATGAACCGCTTCCGGTAGAAGTCCTCGACCGCGGTCACCCGGGCGGTATCGGGATCCGCCCACAGATTGCCCCAGCCGACGAGCTTGTCGAGCGCGCCGACGACAGCCTCCAGCTCGGCAGGACGGACATCCGCCGGCAGTGCGGTGTGCACGTCCTCGGGCCGCAGGTGGACCGCGAACCGCTCCTTGGCCTTCAGGAACGCCCGCATCACGTGGCGGTAGAGCGGGGTGTTCGGCACCGTGAGATGAGCGAAGGGGCCGAAGCCCGACGGCTCGGGAAGCGGGCCGGGGGAAGCTCTGGGGACGGTGACAGTCATCGCCGCCATTGTCCCTGAAGTGCGGCTACCACGGAAAGAGACCGAAATACCCGGCCGATTCAACCCGTTTGACCGGATCAGGATGTCACCGATGTCGAGCTGGAGCAGCCCGACGAGGATCCGGGCATTGCGGATGAGCGGATCACGGGACCGTACGGCCCGTCCAAGATCGAGATCCAGCCCCTCAACCCGACGATCAACTGCGCCGGATGCCGGCTTTCCGTCGGGTTCTGTGACTCGGGCCCCACGCCTTACAGCGGCGTCGCCACTTCGAGTACGACGAAGAGTGCGAAGGCCGCGTTCAGCGACGAGAGGGTGGACACGGCTGTTCCCGAGGCGGCGACGAACGCCGCGACGCCTGTCGAAGTGAGCGCCGGCGGCCAGCCGCGCTCCGGTGGCACCGAACCCAGCAACGCGGCCACGCGTCGCGGGACGGGCCCGGCCACGGCGAAGGCCGCGAAGGCCGGGGCGGCGGCCCGGTGTGAGACGAGCGCCGCCTTCCCGACGGCGCGGGCAGTAAGCAGCCGGTCACCAGTGTGGAGGGCAGCCTCCTCGTCCGCCCAACGTTCGGTGGTGTACGAGATGGCCACGCGGAGAGGCCGCAGAAGTGGATTGGCGTAGCCGGCCAATTGGGCGGCCAGCAGCAGGCGGTGCTGTCGGCACGCCAGATGCGCCCGCTCGTGCGCGAGGAGTGCCTGCTGCTCCGCCGTGGTCGGAGAAGCGAGCATGGCGGAAGAGACCATGGTCCTTCCCGGCGAGCCGGGTAAGGCGTATGACATCTCGTCGGGCAGCAGGGCGACCTCGCCCGTCGTGGACAGCGGGCAAGCGTCCTATGCGCGCGGGAACGAAACGATAGTGAGCCCATAGCATCGACGCGCAGACCAGGGCCACAGCCGCGAGGGCGACGATCGCCGCCCTTGCCCGCGAGCCGATCGTGCGGGACAGCCTCCCGGACCTCGTCGTCTGACCAGCCGTCCGGAAGCGGGTTTCCGGGAAGCTGAGCCGTCCCGACCACAAGACGCCTACATGCGTCAGCTCGTGATTCCGCTCGGACAGCAGCCGGGCCAGTTCTCTGACCCGTGCTTTCAGCGCGTCGACCTCCTCGCTCTTCGGTGAGGAGAGCACAGATCGACCGCGTCCTTCTCGAACCCTTCCGGGAGCTACTTGCCACGAGGCATGGCAGACCACTTCCACCCGCAGAACGCCACGCGACCTGCCGTTCAGGTGTCGGTCTCGAAGGGGTCGCATCGCACGACCCGGTGTGCGAAGAAGTCGATGCCGATCCGGACAGGAAGGACCGCACGGGCCGAGCTGCGCGTTTCACGCCATTGACCGGCCGGTTTCGGCTACCCAGGGAGCGCCGCGCTATGCCCCAGATAGCCTTGCGGATCCGTGTATCCGCCGCATGGGGAACCAAAGGACACAGTGAACGTGAGCACCATCCACGCGGGGCCGGTGGGCTACCGCCTCTCCATCGTCGACGAGGACCCGCTGCGCTCCCGGCGCGAAGCGCGGGAGCTGCTCGCGGCGATCACCGACACAGATCCGCACGCCGCACTCGATGTTCCCCGACCTCAGGATCCGGGCACCGACGACAGTCTCAAGGGCGGCCCGGCCGCCGACCTGATCGGGCTAATGTTCGGCGGCGGTTCCTTGGCCGCCGCCGCCGTTCAGATCTGGCTGGCACGCGTGCCGCAGCGGACCATCGTCGTCACCCGGCCCGACGGGGCGACGCTGCGCATCTCCGGGAAAGAGGCGCGGGTCGACGACGAGCGGATCGAGCGTTTCCTCACCGACGGCTCGGAGGACCTCCACGGAGACGGACCGACCGCCGAGTGAGTGACAACGACCGGTACGCCATGCTCATCGGCGTATCCACGTACGACAGTGACCGCTACCACGATCTGCCGCCCGTCCGGGCCGACCTGCACTACATGCAGGCGGTGCTGGAGAGCACCGAGATCGGCATGTACAACGACTGCGCGATAGTCGCCGAGCCGACCCGCGCCGAGATGCTGCACGCGATCGAGACGTTCCTGGAGGAGCGGCAGCCCATCGAGACCGCTCTGCTCTACTTCAGCGGCCATGGAGAGTTCTGCGAGGCGGACGGCCAGCTGTACTTTCTCACCCGGGATGCCGATCCGGACGACCTGCCGGGAACGGCGGTGCCCGCCGAGTTCCTGGAGCGGATGCTCCAGTCCTGCCGGGCATCCTCGAAAGTGGTACTGCTGGACTGCTGCTCCAGCGGTTCCGTCGTACAGGGCTGGACCGCCAAGGGCGCATCCAAGTCGGATGCCCGGCCCGCGCCCAGCACACTGCTGCATCCGACCGGGGTGTACTTCATCACCGCCTCCGACGCCCTCCAGGCCGCTTCGGCGATGGCCCCGGCCGGGTCCTCCCTCGGCACCTCCCGATTCACCGGTGAGATCGTGGAGGGGCTGCGTTCGGGGCGCATCAAGGACAGTGGCTGGATCACACCGGACGACCTCTTCACGTACCTGACCGCCCAGATGGTGCGCGCCGGAGTGCCGCAGGAGCAGCGGCCGACCAAGTCCACGATTCGGGCCACGAGTTCGCTCCCCCTGGCACGCTCCGTGGCGCGGTCGGTGAACCTTCCCGCCCTGCCCGGCGACGGCAGCACCCGGGCCGACCGGAACACCTCCCCCGCGCTGCTGAAGGCGCGGGAACTGGCCGGGCTCGACGCCCGGGACGGCGTCGACCGGCAACGGCTGCTGCGTTACTACGTGCACTGCTTGAGCGCGCAGGCGGCGTCGGGCATGCTGCCCGATCGGGACAGCGGACGAGGCTCCGCGTACTTCTTGCTGGGGCAGGGGTCCGAGACGATCCAGTCCGGGCTCGGCCCCACCTTCCCCGCTCCCTCCCAGCTGCCGAGGCCGAAGGGTGGAGGGGCCGGATCTGCGAATGGAGCCGGGCTCCAGGAGTACTGGTACGGATATCCGGCGATCACCCTTCCCGAGCGCGGCGGGGACGGCCGACGCCGGGCCGCGGTGCGGATCGCGCCGTTGCTGATCCAGTCGATGGAACTCGCCCCCGATGAAGACGGCCGTGACAGGCTCCGCCCGAACGGGGTTCCCTCTCTCCACACGGGGCTGATCACGGACCTGCTGGACGATGAGGCCGCTGCGGACCTCCTGGCCCGCTGGCAGCCGACCTGGCAGGAGGGCAACGGCACGCAGATGGTGCGGGCCGTGCGCGAGCTTCTGGCGGAACTCGGTGTTCCGGAGCTGGAGCCCTTGGACCTGTCGGCGCTCAGTGAGCGATCCGTGATGGACTCGCTACGGCCCGGTGCTCATAACGCCGCGGTTCTCCTCGCGCCCTCGGGTGTGGAACGGATCGCGACCGAGGCGCTCGTGGACAACCTGCTCCAGATGTCGACACGTACCGCACAGATGCCCGGCACCGCGCTGGACGCGCTCCTCACGGGCGGCGACGAGGCGGTGGTGGACCGTGAAGCGCCGGGTGTCGTCGCCCCGGGGCCGTGCAACGAGAGCCAGGAGCGCGTGATCAGCGCGGCGATGACCCGTCCACTGACCGTCGCAACCGGGCCACCCGGTACCGGCAAGAGCGAGGTCGTGACGGCCGTGGTCGCGACGGCCGTCGCCGCAGGCCAGACCGTGCTGGTCGCCTCCACGAACAACGAAGCCGTAAACGTGGTGGCCGACCGCTGTGACGCGATCTCGCCCGGCCTGCTGATGCGGACGGGCAACGCCGCGGCGCTGGAGCGGGAGGCCGCGAAACTGGAGCAACTTCTCAGCCGCTCCGCTGAGCCTCCGGGACGCGGGACTGCAACCGTGGCCGGTGACCTTCGCAACCGGCACGCGCGAGCGCTCGCACACCGGGCGGATGCGGCGCGGCTGGTGGGCGACGAAATGACGTTGGTGGAGTTGCTACGGCAGCGCGCCCAGGAGGCCGACACCCTCGGCCTGGCCGTAGAACTGCTCGAAGGGCTCTGGGCCGACGACGAGACCGACACGCTCTCCCGCTGGGAGGAGCGGGCCCGTGGGGCCGCCCGGGCCCGATGGTTCGGCTTCGGCCGATGGCGCAGGGGACGTGCCCTCTCGGCGTTCGTCGCCGGTTCCGGTGCGGCGCCGGCCGACCCGTGGCCGTCCTGGGCCTCGGCACGGCCCGCGCCACCCGAGCTCCTGCTCGCTCTGGCGGAGGCTGTGGCCGTGGAACGGGCGCTGCGAGAACGCGTGCCCCTGCTCCTCGGCCGGGACGAGGAGCAGCTGAAGCAGGCACGGCTGGAGACGGCCGCCGGGCTGTCGGAGGTGTCGGGTGAACTGGCCCGGACCGTGGCGGCGGAGGCCATGACCCGAGGACGCTCGCTCATGGGCCAACGGCTCCAGGCGCTGCGTCGCCGGTCAGGCTTCCAGAAGAGCCAGCGCAACCTGATGACGCACCTCAAGGCGTGGGCCATCAGCACGCATTCGGTGCGCCAGCTGGAACTGACGCCGAAGCTCTTCGACCTGGTGGTGATCGACGAAGCGAGCCAGTGCTCGATCCCGGCGGTCCTTCCCCTGCTCTTCCGGGCCAAGCGGGCACTGATCATCGGTGACCCCATGCAGCTCGGGCACATCCCCGGCATCACGGCGCAGCAGGAACGGCAGGCGCGGGTGCGGGCCGGGCTCAGCGCCGCACAGCTGGAGGACCACCGGCTCGCCTACCACGTGTACGCGTCGTACCACGCGGCCGCACAGCACGGCGAGTCAGCGCTGCTGCTCGACGAGCACTACCGCTGCCATCCAGCGATCGCGGACATCGTCAACGGCTACTGCTACGCGGGACAGTTGCAGGTCCTCACTGACGTCCGCAGGCAGGTACCGGCTTCCGATCCGTTCGGCAGGAACGACCCGGCACCGGTGCTGGGGTGGGTGGACGTGCCCCACGGTGAGTCGGCGCGGGGTGGCAGCGGCCAGTCATGGCGCAACGCGGCGGAGGCGGGGCGGGTGCGGGAGACGGTGGACGAGCTACTGCTGCGGCTTCCGCCGGATGCGACGGTCGGTGTGGTCACGCCTTTCCGGGCCCAGAAGGAAGTGCTCGCCCGCTTCTGGCCGGACAATGAGCGGGTCAGGGTGGGAACCGTGCACGCCTTTCAGGGCGGGCAGCGCGATGTCATGGTCCTGAGCCCGGTAGCAACCGACAACACCCCTCCGCGGACGGCGCATTGGGTGGCGAGTCAGGTCAATTTGTGGAACGTTGCCGTCACCCGGGCAAAGTCTCAGCTGATCACCGTGGGCAGTCACGCGTTCTGGCAGGAACAGGCGGGGCTGCCCGCATTGCTCGCCGAGCGGTCGGCGGTGCTGCGCACGGACGCGTATGCCGACCAGGACACCGCGGTCAGGGCGGAGACGGTCTCCGGCGTCCGCGAAGAACTCGCGGACCGGCTCCAGGAGTACCTGGGGGAACGCGGGATCACCGATCTGGAGCGTGCGGCCGTCGTCGGTGGGCAGACCGTGGATCTGCTGTTCACTGTGGACGGCACGAATACCGCCGTGCTGATCGATCCTGGCCCCCGCAACAACCAGGATCCGGCCCGGCACCTGCGGCTGACCCACGCACGGGCCGACCTGCTGACCGGACTCCCGTCCGGTGGTGCCGGGGCGAAGGCCGGGCCGGTGACCCGGACTGTCCGGGTCCCGGCATGGCGGATCCTGGCCGGCAAGGCGGTGTTGGAGCCACTGTTCAGCTGATGCGTCGGGGAGCCGAACAGGGACAGAAAGGCGCCGTCATTCCCGCAGGCTCCGCACGACGTAGGTCATGTGCTGGAGGTTGCCGACGCGAAGCCAGACGGAGGCATTCCCGGTGCCCTTGGTGCCGTAGCCGCACGCGCAGTCCCTCAGCCAGCTCTCGCCTGCACCGGCCACCGCGCCCCGGAAGTCAGGCAGTTCAAGCAGCTGGCGGGCCGCCGCCCGGTTCACGGCGGTCCGGTCCTCGCCTCGCGCAAGTACTTTGGCGAGGACGAACGACTCGGCGGTGGTGTAGCGAAGCACGCCCCAGGCGGGGCCGCCCCCGCCCGCCGACGGCTCGCGTGCGATGGCCCGGGCGGACTGGATGCCGTAGTCGCCGAAGCTGAGCCACGGGACGTAGGCGCGGGCGGCGGCGGTCAGCTCACGCCGGACGAGCCAGTCCGTGCGAGGTTCGGCGCGCAGTCCTTCCTCCAGCATTTTCGCGGTCACGGACGGGAACCCACCGCTCAGAAAGGCTGCGGTTCTCCAGGGCGTCAGGGGCATCAGAGCGTCGAGCGCGCGCAGTGCCTCCTTTCCGGCACCGGGGCGATCGCCCAAGACTGTACCCAGGTCGAGGAGCAGATCCGCCTCGTCGGCAGGATCCAGGCGGGCGAGCAGGGCGCGAACAGCGTGGGCTGCGTGATCGTCCCACTCGCCCGGCAGTGCCACCCGTATGCCGACGCCGCTCCCGCTGCGCCTCGCAGCCTCCAGCGCGGCTGTCTGCTGGAACTCAGGACGGTCGGGCCCGGTGACCGGACGCAGTGCGCTCAGCTCACCGAGGTCGGCCAGCACGGACATGAAGACCCGCAGTTGGACCTCCCCTGCGAAGGGGGTATCGATCCAGGCCGGATGATGGCGCTGCACTCTGCTCACAGCATGCGCTTCGCGCCGTGTGTGTGCGACGAGTACGTCGCGTACCGACCCATGACGCGGCGGAAGGTTCCAGAGCGGCACCACCGATCCCTGAACAGCCGGACTCAACTGCCGGTACGCCGCGATGGCATGCGGCGCCGCCGACAGGACGGGAACGTACGACGGTCCGGACATGACGGCTCCCCCTTGGCTGTGCCCGTGCCCTGGCTCCCCTTCTTCAGGGTCTACCCCGTCGGCATTTCGCGGAATGACGCCTTTTCGGCCTGGGTGGCTGGACTACGCCAGCGGCCTGCTCACCAAGATCGGCTACTCGGATGGCACGCTCGACGCCACCTTCGGCTACGACGGGGCGGGACGCATGACCGGCTCCAACACCCTCACAGGCGGGGACCCGGCCGGGTAGATCTCCCCCGCCACTATCGGGCGCGCCACCTGCGCCTGCGACCACGACGCCAGAGGTGACCAGGTCGCCACGCTCGAGGACGGCGCGGTCACCCAGCCGCGCCCAGTGGGACCCCGACGTCCCCGGACTGCCTCGCAGCCAGAGCACAGAGATAACGTCCCATTTACCCAGATATAGCCAGTTCGGGACGTAGTACCGACCTTTCGGTAATCATCCCCATGCCTCTGCGGCTTCATCGAGGACACCTCCGGTGTCAGCGCTCACGGTTAGGATTCACGGGGTCTGCGACCTGGTCGGGCCGGCGGTGGAACGGCACGGGGTGCCCGGGAGCGGACACCCACTCGGCACGGAATCAAAGGGCGGGGACAGCACATGCGGGAAGGCCGGTGGACCACGGTCACCGAGTCCGAGTTCGACCATGAGCACCGCGGTCTGGAAGCCATCCGGGAGAAGCTGCCGGACTCCGACCCCTGGCGGGCCTGGTCGAATTTCACCTTCACCGCGAACACCGGACACGTCCGCGAGGTCGATCTGCTCGTCGTGGCCCCCGGCGGCGTATGCATGATCGAGCTGAAGGACTGGCACGGCTCCGTGACCAGCGAGAACGGCACCTGGATCCAGACCACCCCCGGCGGCCATCGTCGTCCCCACGGAAATCCCCTCCACCTAGTCAACAAGAAGGCGAAGGAGCTGGCCACGCTGCTCGGCCAGAACGGCAGGCGGGTGTGGGTGGGCGAGGCGGTCTGCTTCACCGACGGCGGCCTGCGGGTCCGGCTGCCAGCGCACGACCAGAACGGTGTTCATACCGTCGCCGAGCTGGTGGCCATGCTCCAGCAGCCGCCGCGCGACGAAAGGCGCCGGATCACGGCTGTCGACTCGCGCGATATCAAGACAGCACTCGACCGGATCGGCATCCGGCGCAGCGAAGCCGAATACAAGGTCGGCCCCTACCAGCTCGAGCGGAAGTCCTTCGATTCCGGTCCGACATGGGCCGACTACCGGGCCGGCCACACAGAACTGCCGGAGATCGCCCGCGTCCGTGTCTACTTGAGCGAGCGCGGCTCGGACGCCACCCTCCGGCGGTCGGTGGAGAACGCCGCCCGTCGCGAGGCAGCGGTACTCCAGCGGTTCCGCCACCCCGGAGTCGTGGGGCTGAAGCAGTACTTCCCGTCCGGGCATTCCGCAGGGCCGGCTCTGATCTTCGACTACCACCCGCACACCCTCCGCCTCGACGAATACCTGCTCCAGCACGGCAAGAAGCTCGACATCCTCGGCCGGATGGCCCTCGTCCGCCAGCTCGCCGAGACGATGCGGTCCGCGCACTCCAGCCGGATCCACCACCGGGCGCTGGCCGCCCGCTCCGTACATGTCATCCCACGGGACCGTGGCCGCCAGGGGCACACCGTCGGCGAGGACGCTGCCTGGCTCACCCCCCGCCTGGAGATCTCGGACTGGCAGATCGCCACGCAGCGCGGCTCCGGCTCGAGTGGTGCCACAGGCCAGGGCATGACCCGCTTCGCGCCCACAGCCCTGTCGGCGATGCACCTGTCCGAAGGTTCCGACCCCTATCTCGCCCCCGAGCTGACCGCTCTCAGCGCCGACCCCGTCTACCTGGACGTGTACGGTCTCGGAGTCCTCACCTATCTACTGGTGACAGGCAAGGCTCCGGCGGCGAGCCAGGCCGAGCTGCTCGCACGCCTGGAGGCGGGTGAGGGCCTGCGTCCCAGTTCCCTCGTGGACGGGATGTCCCCGGACATCGACGAACTGGTGCAGGCGGCCACCGCATACCGGCCGGGCCAGCGCCTGTCCTCGGTGGACGAGTTCCTGGAAATGCTGGAGCTGGTCGAGGACGGCCTGACGGCGCCGACGACCGCACTTGTCGAAGCCGAAGCTGAGTTCGAGACCCCCGAGAAGGACCCGCTGGAGGCCGTGGCGGGTGATGTGCTCGGCGGTCGCTGGGAAGTCCGCCGCCGTCTCGGCACCGGGTCCACCAGCAGGGCGTTCCTCGTACGCGACCTGGAGGCGGAGGCGCGCAGGACGCGCCCGCTGGCGGTACTCAAGGTGGGCCTCTCGGACAGCCGCGGCGACGTGCTGGTCCAAGAGGCAGAGGTGATGGGCCGGCTGCGCCCGGACTCCCGGGTGATCCGGCTCGTCGAGCCGGAGCCGCTGCGCATCGCGGGGCGTACCGTCCTTGCCCTGGAGTACGTGGGTGACGAACGCGAGGCCTCCGACGACGCTGCCGAGGCCGCCGAGACCGGCACCCGGACCCGACCCCGTCGCCGCGAGGAGACGGTCGCACGCCAGCTCCGCGAGCGCGGCCGGCTCCAGATGGACCAGCTGGAGGCATACGGCGACTACCTGTTCGGCGCCGTCGACTTCCTGGAGGGCGAGAGCGTCTGGCACCGCGACATCAAGCCGGACAACATCGCCATCCGCATCCGCCCCAACCGCACCCGCGAGCTGGTCCTGATCGACTTCTCGCTGGCGGGCTACCCGGCGAAGGAGTACGAGGCCGGCACGGAGGGGTACCTCGACCCGTTCATCGGCACCCTGACCCGCACCGCGTACGACTCGCACGCCGAGCGGTACGCCGTCGCGGTCACTCTGCACCAGATGGCCTCCGGCGAGCTGCCCAAGTGGGGCGACGGCTCCGTGCCGCCTCGGATGACGGACCAGAAGGAAGTCCCGCACGCGGCCGTCGCCGCCGACGCCTTCGAACCTGCCGTGCGGGACGGCCTGGTGGCCTTCTTCCAGAAGGCCCTGCACCGGGACGCATCCAAGCGCTTCCCCGAGCTCAAGCCGATGCGGGATGCCTGGCGGAAGATCTTCCTGGACGCCTCGCAGACGGTGCCGTCCAGCCACCGCTCCCGCCACCCCGAGCCGGTCGTCGACCAGACCCCGGCCGACGGCGGGCCCGTCATCGCGGACGCCGAACCCCTCACCGCCGACCAGCAGCGCGACAAGCTGGCCGCGGCGGTCACCCGGGACACGCACCTGTCGTCCGCCGGCCTCACCCCGGCCGCCGAGTCCTTCCTGTACGGCCTCGGCATCACCACCGTCGGCGGCCTCCTCGACTACAGCCGCAGCAAGCTCCTCAACGCCCCCGGCCTCGGCACCAAGACCCGCACCGAGGTGCAGCGCCGCCAGCGCCAGTGGGGCAGGCTGCTGAGCGAGGCGCCCCTCTCCCCGCTGACCCCGAAGGGCCGGGCCGAAGCCAAGGAAGAGCTTGCCCAGCTCACCGTGACCGAGTCGGCGGTGCTCGGCGCCCTCGCCGCGAGTGACGGCGCGGGCGGCTTGACAGGGCAGGCGCTGCGTTCGGTCAGCCTGGACACCCTCGCCACGATCTTCGTGCCCGAGCTGAACAACAACCGCTCCAACAGCAACAAGGTCGAGATGGTCCGGCTCCTTCTCCGGCTGCCCGACGAGCGCGGCGAACTGCCCGACATCGGCGTCTGGCCCAAGCAGAAGGACGTGGCGGAGGCCCTCCATCTGTCGGCGGGACGTATCCCGCAGATGCTGAAGGAGGAGCGCAAGCGCTGGAAGAAGCTCCCGGCGGCGCAGGCTCTGCGCGAGGAGATCATGGATCTCCTCGCGGGGCTCGGCCGTGTCGCCTCCGCCGTCGAGATCGCCGACGCCCTCGCCGTACGGCGCGGTACGCAGCTCTCCGAGCGCGAGCAGCGTCGGGCGCTGGCACTGGCTGCGGTACGGGCCGTGGTGGAGGTGGAGCAACTTGAGCCGGAGGAGGCCGAGTTCCAGCACCAGCCCAACCGCAAGGCCACCGAGGAATCCCTCGCCGCGGGCCTGCTCGCCCTGGACGTCCGGGACGGCGACGCCCCGGACACCCCGACGGCCCCCGGCCTGCTCGACTACGCGATGCGCCTGGGCAGGACGGCCGACCGGCTCACCCGCCAGGGGACCCTGCCGACCGCAACCACGGTCCTGAACGAGATGGGCGCGCTCGCCCCGCCCCCCGGCCTGGTCGAGTGGGACGAGCGGCGCCTCGTCGAACTGGCTGCCGCCGCCTCGGCGAACGCGGCGGCGACACCGCGCCTGGAGATCTACCCTCGCGACCTGCCCCTGGTACGGGCCCTCCGGCTCACCCAGGCCGGCCTGGTCCGACTGATCCCGGGCGTGCCGGAGGCCCGTCAGCCGGGCCTCACGGGCGAGGACATCCACGAGCTCGTACGAGCCCGCTTCCCGGAGCTCGTCGTCCCGGACGGCCGGGGCGGCTCGACGCACGAGCTGCCGACCGGCGGCCCCCTGACCAAGGCCCTGCGCGACGCCGGCTTCGAACTCACCCTGTTCACGCGCGAGGACACCAAGACCCTGCGCTACCTGCCCACGCGGATGGACAGCGCGTCCAGCTACCTGACGAGCGGCGCCTGGCGCCAGACTACCGACACCGGCGCGGTGACGCGGTACTCGGACGACCCGCTCCTCGCGGGCGCGGTCCGCGCCGACGAACGGCTCATCTCCTCGGCGCGGCAGGACGGTTATCGGGTCCTGACCGTGCACCACGGCCGTACGGTCGACGCGGTACGGGAACTCACCGCCGCCCGGATCGGCGCCCAGCCGGTCTCCGTGACCGAACTCTTCCTGGAGTCCATGCACTCCCTCGTCCCGCCGGCCACCAAGCCGACCTGGGAGACCCTACTGAAAGCGGATGTCGCCGAGCCGGGCTCGCGGGGCGCGCTGAAGTTCGCTGAGTACGTGACGACGGCCTGGGGCACGGTAGAGCCGCGCGTGCGGGAGCTTCTGAAGCCGGAGGCGGGAAGTGGGCCGGTCCTCCTGACGGAGGCGGGCGTGTTCGCCCGGTACGACGCAATGGGCGTCCTGGACCGGCTGGGCGAAGCGGCGCGGCAGGGCGGGCGGGGGCTCTGGCTGCTGGCGCCGCAACCGGACCCGGCGCGGGAGCCGCGGCTGGGGTCCGTGGCCGTGGCGTACCAGGCGGGCCTGGGCGAGTGGATCGAACTTCCCGACTCGTGGGTGAAGAACGCCCACCGGTCGGGTGCAGTGCAGCTGGATGGAACCGAGGGAGACAACAAGTGATCGACCGCAAAGCCCTGTTGAACGACCTGAAGCAACAGGTCAATGCGGTTGAGACGGACCTCGGCAAGCAGGTGAAGGCGGTTCCGGAGGTCGGCGCGCGACTGAAAAGCGAGTACGACCGGGCACGGAAGCTCGGCCGTACGGCGGCGACCTGGAACACGTGGCTGGACGAGCGTGTCACGCAGGTCGCGGTGGCGTGGGTGCTCGGGTCGGTGTTCGTCCGCTTCACCGAGGACAACGGGCTCATCCCGGAGCCGTACCTGACGGCTCCGGAGCCGGACCGCCGGGACCTGGCGCTGGCGCGGTACGAGGACTACATGGCCAAGTCGGAGGACCCGACGTACCGGGGCTGGCTCGAGCGCGCCTTCGAGGAGCTGGGCGCGGGGCAGGCGGGCCGGCTGCTGTTCGACCAGCGGCACAACCCGCTGTACCAGATCCCGTTGTCGCACGACGGTGCGCGGGAGTTGGTCGACTTCTGGCGTGAGCGGGACGAGGCGGGTGTGCTCGTCCACGACTTCACGGATGTGCTGGAGGAGGAGGGCGACGGTACGGAGGGCTGGGACACGCGGTTCCTGGGTGACCTGTACCAGGACCTCAGCGAGGCGGCCCGGAAGACGTACGCGCTGCTCCAGACCCCGGAGTTCGTGGAGGAGTTCATCCTCGACCGGACGATGGACCCGGCGGTACGGGAGTTCGGCTACGAAGACCTGAAGATGATCGACCCAACGTGCGGGTCGGGGCACTTTGTGCTGGGGGCGTTTCGGAGGCTGGTGCGGCTGTGGGGGGACGGGCAGCCGGGACGTGATCTGCACGAGCGAGTGCGGGCGGCGCTGGACTCGGTGCACGGGGTGGACCTGAACCCGTTCGCGGTGGCTATTGCGCGGTTCCGGTTGCTGGTGGCGGCGATGGCGGCTAGTGGGGTGCGGACGCTGGGGGATGCGGCGAAGTACGAGTGGCCGATTCATCTGGCGGTGGGCGACTCGCTCATTAAGCACCGGCACAAGCAGGGGAATCTGTTCGACGACTTGGAGGAAGAGGGCGCGGACGAGCTCGCGGACTTCAAGTACGAGACGGAGGACGTGCACGAGCACCCGGGGATTCTGGAGCCTGGGCGGTACCACGTGGTGGTGGGGAATCCTCCGTACATCCAGGTGAAGGACAGGAAGCTCAACGAGTTGTATCGGGAGCTGTACGACGCGTGTGCGGGGAAGTACGCGCTGTCGGTGCCGTTTGCGCAGAGGTTCTTCGAACTGGCGAAGGGCGGGAACGCCGAGAGCGGGCGCGGGTATGGCTTGGTCGGGCAGATCACGGCGAACTCGTTCATGAAGCGCGAGTTCGGCACTCGGCTCATCGAGACGTACTTCGGGCACGAGGTTGAGGTGACCGAGGTAATCGACACCTCGGGGGCGCACATCCCGGGGCACGGGACACCGACGGTCATCCTGGTGGGTATGCAGCGCGGGGGGAACCGACGCTCCGAGACAATTCGCACGGTGCGTAGCGTCCAGGGCGAGCCGTCGGCACCGGAGATGCCGGAGCAGGGGCACGTCTGGCGAGCGATCGTCGAACAGATCGACAAGCCCGGCTCGATTAGCCAGTGGGTCTCTGTGGACGACCTGGACCGAAAGCGCTACTTCGGCAAGCAGCCCTGGATCCTGGCCAACGGTGGCCTGGAGATGGTTGGGGGACTCGCTCAAGCCAGCACTTCTTCATTGTCCTCGATCTCGGATTCAGTTGGCATCACCAGCTTTACCCTCGAAGACGACCTTTATCTGATCCCGCCTCGGAGTGCCCGCAGACGCGGGTTGCCAGATGAATATCGGCGCCCAATGGTCACCGGTGACCTCGTCCGGGACTGGACCGCAGAGGGATTCGACGACGCGGTTTTTCCGTATGATGGCGACTTCTCCCCAATCTTTGTTGAAGACGTAGCGCCCGTACTCCATTACATGTGGCCGGGCCGGACCGTAATCTCACGTAATCTTATGTTCGGCGCCAAGACAAAGGTGGATGCCGGTCTCCGCTGGACGGAGTACGGCCGCCTGACTCACAAAAAACTCCGGACACCACTGTCGATCACGTTTGCGGAAGTTTCGACACACAACCATTTCGTGCTGGATCGAGGCGGGAAGGTCTTCAAACAGACTGCACCCGTGATCAAGCTCGACGCGGATGCCAGCGAAAGTGATCACCTCCAGCTAATCGGACTCCTCAACAGCTCAACAGCCTGCCTCTGGCTTAAGCTGAATTGCCACGACAAGGGTATCCGCGGAGAAGGTGGCGGCTTTACTAGTAGCGAGTGGGAACGATTTTATCAATTCAACGGATCAAACGTCGAGCGATTCCCGCTGCCATCCAAGTACCCCACCATCCTCGCCACCGCTGTAGACGCCCTCGCCCATCGATATATCTCCGTCACCCCCTCCACACTTGCTTACGATTCCACCCCCGCAACTCCCGCGCTCCGCGAGGGCTTCGACAACTGGCACTCCATCCGCGCCCGGATGATCGCCCTTCAAGAAGAACTGGATTGGCAGGTCTACTCGCTCTACAACCTGCACACCGAAGATCTGCGCGTCTCCGAGGACCCTGACTCCCCCGACATCCCCAAACTCGCCCTCGGTGAGCGAGCCTTCGAGATCGTGCTCGCTCGTCGGGTCGCCGCAGGCGAGGCGAGCGATGAGTGGTTCAAGCGGCACGGATCCACGCCCATCACCGAGATCCCCGACCACTGGCCCGCCGCCTACCGCGAGGTCGTCCAGAAGCGCATCGATGCCATCGAGTCGTCCCGCGCAATCGGCATGGTCGAACGCCCCGAGTACAAGCGGCGCTGGGCCACCGAAGGCTGGGACGCCCTCCAGGACAAGGCTCTCCGGTCGTGGCTGCTCGACCGGATCGAGGACCGGGCCCACTGGTTCGACGAGAACGGGATGCCCGCCCTCGTCACGCTCCCCCGGCTCACCGACAGCCTCTCCCGCGACGAGGACTTCGTCTCCGTCGCCAAGATCTACGCACCCCGCAAGGAACTGCCCGCCGTCGTCGCAGAGCTGATGACCGACGAGCACGTACCGTTCCTCTCGGCCCTCCGCTACAAGCCCGCCGGACTGAAGAAGCGCGCCGACTGGGAACACGTGTGGGACCTCCAGCGCCAGGAAGACGCCGCCGAGGATGAGCCGGCCAAGCGGAAGATCCGGGACACCATTCCCGTACCGCCGAAGTACACCTCGGCCGACTTCCTGCGCCCCTCCTTCTGGCGGGCACGCGGCAAGCTGGACGTTCCCAAGGAGCGGTTCATCTCATACGGGCAGACCAACGCAGCCACCCCCGCCTTGTACGGCTGGGCCGGCTGGGATCACCGGGAACAGGCGTACGCGCTCACCACGTACATCGCCACCCACGAGACGCTGACCGCCGAGGAGACAACTCCGTTCCTGGCAGGTCTCCTCGAACTCCAGCCGTGGCTGGACCAGTGGCACGACGAGTTCGACTCGTCCTTCGGCTCCTCCCCAGCTGCGTTCTTCCGGGGTGACCGGCAGATGGAGCAGGGCAGGCACGGCCTGACGGACGACGACCTGCGCGCCTGGCGCCCGGTGGCGGTCACGCGAGGACGTCGTACAGCGAAGAAGTAGGCCCAGGTACGCCGACGGCCTCCGCGACCGGCAGGTCTGCGGAGGCCGTTGCTGTGTGCTCAGCCGTTCAGCTGCCCGCCCTTGACCGCCGTAACGAAGGAGGACCAGCCGCAGGCTGGGAACACGAGAACCGGGCCTCGCGGGGTCTTGCTGTCACGCACCGGGACGACGGAGGGGATGTCATCGGACACCTCGACGCACGCGCCGCCGTCCGGGTTGCTGTAACTGCTCTTGCGCCAGGTCACGTCGCTCAAGTCGATGGGTCGCACGGCACTTCCTCCAACATGCGCAGGATGAACTTCCGCGACTCGGCGGGGGACAGAGCCATGTCGCGCACCACATCGTAGGCACGCTGCATGCGCTCGATCCTCATGCTTTCTTCGATGAGCTCGCCGCTATGGGCATTTTCCGTATACGCCACCGGCCGACCGTTCGCGAGGCGCAGGAACCACGCCTCTGTACCGACCAGTCCGTGCACTCCCGCACTGTGCAGCAGAACTTGCACAGTGACGTTCTGCCGCTCGGACACCTCCAGCAGGTACTCCAGCTGCGAGCGCCACTCTGGCTCGTCCTGCACCGGCGTCCGTAAAACTGCCTCTGCCAGAATCGTCCGGAACGGTGGCGCGTCCTCCCCCTCCAGCAACAACTTCCGACCCATCCGAGCCTCGACCTGCTGCTCCAGCTCCTTCCCCTTGTAACCTCCGGCTCGCAGCACCTCCCGCGCATACCCCGCCGTCTGCAACAACCCCGGCAACACACTCACCGCGAAGTGCCACAGACTCACCGCCTCCGCCTCCAGCGTCATGTACCGCCGGTACCGCTCCTTGAACTGCGACTTGTCCCCCGCCGCCAGCTCCCACAGCGCCAGCAACAACCCTGGCGTCCCGTAATGCGTGTCGAGTGCCTGGACGACCTCCGGGCTGCCGAGCGTCTCGCCCTTCTCCATCTTCCCGAACAGGGACCAATCCCAGCCAAGCCGTTCACCAAGCTGCCGCAGGCTCGTCCCGCTGCCCGTCCGCAGTATCCGCAGCTCCTCCGCGAATCGTTGGCGTGGCTCCTGACTGCGACCACTGATCACTCGTCGCTGCGGCATGGCGCTCCCCTCCGAGGCGTTCGCGCGGGCTGGGTGTGGAAGGTGTGGAACCACCACCGCGCTGCGGGGAGCCCATCCCCATTCCACGGCGTAGGCACCGACATCCGGACGCATCCTCGTAACACCCGGACTACGCAGAGTAATTCACCGCATGTCACCGGGTCAGGGAAACAACGGAAGCCCACGAGGAGACAGCGCCCATGACGAAGCAGCAGCGACCGGCCGACAGCCCGAGCACTGACACCGCCACCCCCAAGGTCAAGGAGGCACTGGATGCCCGGGACGCACTCGCCGCCGCCCTCACCCAGGCGGGCGTCCAGCTCCCCGCCATGGACATCCGTACCCCCTGGGGCGACGACCGCGAGGGCGAGGCCCGGTACGCGCTCGTCCACCTCGGGGTCTGCTCCGCGCCCGTGGCCCATGCGCTCGCCACTGTGATCATGAACGGGATCGCCCGGTGAAGGACGAGGCGATCCCCGCCATCGGGGAGGCCGTCCGTGACACCTCCCGTGACCGTGTGGGACGTGTCACGGACCACCCCGGGCCTTACTGCCGGCTCCGGCCACTCGGCGGCGGGCGGGAATGGGACGCGGACCCGAGTCACCTGCGGCCCATGAGCCAGGACGAGTTGCTGAGCGCACTCCTCGCCGAGGTCAACGCACGGAGCCGACAGGGCCGCTGAGCCACCGCACAGAGCGTGCGGAGTCCGGACTACCCCTCCACGTGATCTACACACTGACCTAGGATGACGAGGATCATCGCGGCCCGCCGGGCTTCCGCTCCGCTTCAGCGGACATGCAGAGGACATGCCCCCACCCGCACGAGCTACTTCGTGCTGCCTGGGGGCATTTCTTGCTGTTCCGTGAGTCCGCGGCGTCCGTGGCCGCCCGCATCCTCGAAGGGTCGCTGGCGCTGCATCTGATCGAGAACTTCGTCCACCAGCACGGCCGCCGACCCGGAGCCTCCGAAGTGCGGTCCTGGGAGCGCAGCATCCCCGCCCTCACCAACGCGCTGGTCGAAGCGGGCCTCGGCGACGTCGAGGTGATGCTGGAGTACTCCCTGCCCCTGACGAGCAAGCGTGCGGACGCGATACTCGCCGGAGTGCATCCGACGACCGGTGAACCGTCCTACGTGGTCGTGGAACTCAAGCAGTGGAGCGCGGCCTATCCGGAGGAGGACGAGCCGCTGCTGTGCCGGATCGACGCGTACACGCAGCCTGTGCTCAACCCCATCGAGCAGGTCCGAGGCTACTGCGAGTACCTGCTGTCGTTCAACGGGGCTTTGGAGCGGATGCCGAAGTCACTGGCCGGAGTGGCGTTCCTGCACAACGCGACCGAGTTCGGTGTCGCCGGCCTGCGAGAAGTCACGGAGGACCAGCAGGGCCGGATGTACACCGGTGAGCAGCGCGGCGCCTTCCTCGACTTCCTGCGCTCTCGGCTCGCCCCGAAGCCCGGCGCGGAGGCGGCCGACGCGCTGCTCCAGGGCAAGGTGCGGCCGTCGAAGCAGCTGATGGCCGTCGCGGCGGCCGAGATCCGCGACCGGGAGCAGTTCGTGCTCGTCGCGGAGCAGCGGCTCGCGTACGAGCTGGTGCTGTCCGCCGTGCGCAAGGCCAAGCGCGGCAACCACAAGCAGGTGATCGTGGTGACCGGGGGGCCCGGCTCCGGGAAGAGCGTGATCGCTCTGTCGCTGCTGGGCGAGCTGTACCGGCGCGGGGAGACCGCCCTGCACGCGACCGGTTCGCAGTCGTTCACCAAGACGATGCGCAAGGTCGCGGGGGCCCGGAAACCCGAGGTGAAGAAGCTGTTCATGTACTTCAACAGCTTCATGGAGGCCGAGCCTAACGACCTCGACGTACTGATCTGCGACGAGGCGCACCGGCTCCGCAAGACCTCCGCCAACCGCTACACCAAGGCAGCACTGCGCACCGACCGCCCGCAAGTGGCGGAGCTGATCGACGCGGCCAGGGTGCCGGTGTTCCTGCTCGACCAGCACCAGGTGGTGCGGCCCGGCGAGATGGGGACCAAGGAGGAGATCGAGCGGGCCGCCGCCGAGCAGGGGGTGGACTGCGCGGTGGTGGAGCTGGGCGGTCAGTTCCGCTGCGGCGGCAGCGACGCATACGTGAAGTGGGTATCCGACCTCCTCGGCCTGGAAGGCGGCGACCCGGCCATCTGGGAGCCGGACGGCAAGGTGCAACTGCTGACTGCCGAAAGCCCCCAGGAGCTTGAGGACTTCCTCCTCGCACGCCGGAAGGTGGACCGCTACAGCGCGCGCATGTCGGCCGGCTACTGCTGGAAGTGGACGACGAAGGTCACTCCGGACATGCCGTCACTGCCCGCCGATGTCGTCATCGGCGACTGGGCGCGGCCGTGGAACCTCTACGGTGACCGGTCGGTGCTCGGCGCTCCGCCGGCTCCCCTGTGGGCCACCGATCCGGCCGGATTCGGCCAGGTCGGTTGCGTCTACACAGCGCAGGGCTTCGAGTACGACTGGTCGGGCGTGATCATCGGCCCCGACCTGGTCTGGCGCACGGACCACTGGGTGGTGGACCGGACCGCTTCGAAGGACCCGTCGTTCACCAAGGCGACCCCGGACGCGCACGTCGACAGGCTCATCCGCAACACCTACAAGGTGCTGCTCACTCGGGGCATGGTCGGCACGGTCATCTACTCGACCGATCCCGAGACGCGGGACAAACTGCGCTCGCTCGTTCACCCGGCCTCGGGCGTCGAGGCGGTAGCCGCCCTGGTGTGACGTCCGGTGACCGAAAAGGTTCATCCGATGTCAGACCTACGCCATACGATCGGTTGAACCAAAACACCAGTCCCGCCGGAGAGTGAGATCGTCAATGGCCCAGCAGCCGCCCCTGCTCCGCGATGTCATCGACATCAAGGAGTCCATCTCCACTTCGGACTTCGTGCTCCAGCTCTCGGAGGCGACGACTCCCGAGGGCGCCGAGCGCGCGCTCCGCGACTACGTGGTGACCGAGCGGCTGCTGGAGAACTTCGACGAGGCGCTCGGCCTGATCCGGTCCGCGCTCGACGGACGGACGTCCAAGGCGGCGTACCTGCACGGCTCGTTCGGTTCAGGTAAGTCGCACTTCATGGCGGTGCTGCATGCCCTGCTCAGCGGCAGCCCGGCGGCCCGGGCCCGCGAGGACCTCGACCCCGTACTGACGAAGCACGAGTGGCTCGGCACGGACGGGAAGAAGTTCCTGCTCGTGCCGTACCACATGCTCGGGGCGAAGGTGCTGGAGCAGCGGGTGCTCGGCGGGTACGTGACCCACGTCAAGAAGCTGCACCCGGAGGCGCCGACGCCGCAGGTGTACCGGACGGACGCCCTCTTCGACGACATCCGGGCGATGCGGGCCAGCATGGGCGACGGGCCCGTCATCACGGGCCTGACCTCGGTGGACGAGTCCGAGGCGGTGGCAGCCGGGGACGATGGCGACGAGTGGGGCGAGTCCCTCACCTGGACATGGACGCCGGACCTGCTCGACACCGCGCTCGCCGCCGAGGAGGTGCACGAGGCGGGCCAGGCACTCAACCTCGTCCGCCCGTCCACGCCGTCCGAGCTGCGGGCGCGGCTGGTGCGCGACGCGAGTACGAATCTGCTGCCCGGTTTCGCGAAGAACGCCGCCGAGAACGAGCACGGGTTCATCTCGCTCGACGCCGGTCTGTCCGTGATCGCCGAGCACGCCAAGGGGCTCGGCTACGACGGGCTGGTCCTCTTCCTTGATGAGCTGATCCTGTGGCTGGCCACGCTGATCCACGAGGAGAAGTTCGTGGCCCGCGAGGCCAGCAAGATCACGAACTTCGTGGAGGGCGGCGACGCCCGGCGCGCCATCCCCGTGGTCTCCTTCATCGCCCGCCAGCGCGATCTGCGCGAGCTGGTCGGCGAGGAGGTGTCCGGGGCGGCGGAGTCCTCCATCCAGGACACGCTCAATCTGGCCTCGGGCCGGTTCGACAAGATCACGCTCGAGGACCGGAACCTTCCCCTGATCGCGCATGCCCGTCTGCTCCAGCCCAAGGACGGCGAGGCAGCTGCTCTGGTCAGGGCGGAGTTCGACAAGACCCGTAAGGTCCGCCAGGAGGTGTGGGACACCCTCCTCGGCTCCGACCGCGGCGCCGACGGCATCGGGGCCGACGAGGAGAGCTTCCGGCTGACGTACCCGTTCTCCCCGGCGTTCATGGACACCCTCGTCCATGTGTCCTCGGCACTCCAGCGCAACCGGACCGGAATGAAGCTGATGGGTCAGCTTCTCGCCAATCACCGAGCCGAGCTGCGCCTGGGCGACCTGATCCCGGTCGGCGACCTGTACCCGTTGATCACGGCCGGCGGCGACAAGCCCTTCACCAACAGCCTGAAGGTGGTCTTCGAGGCCGCGGACAAGCTCTACCGGACCAAGCTGCGCCCGTACCTCCTCCTCACGCACAACGTGTCGGAGGAGGACATCGAGCAGTACACCAACCGTCCCGACAGTCTCACCGACCAGGAACTGCGCGGCCGGGTCAAGCTGTTTGTCGGCGACAACCGGATCGTGGGCACGCTGCTGCTGTCCGCGCTCGCGCCCAGCGTCCCGGCTCTCTCCGACCTGACCATCCGACGGCTGTCCGCCCTCAACTACGGCTCGGTGGTCGCTCCGATCCCCGGCCGCGAGTACGGCATCCTGAAGAACAAGGTGGCCGAGTGGGCGGGCCGCTTCCCCGAGATCAAGGAGACCGGCACCGACAGCAATCCGGGTGTCCGTCTCGAACTCTCCGGGGTCGACGTGGACTCGGTCATCGCCAACGCCAACGTCAACGACAACCCGGGCAGCCGCAGCGCCCTCGCCAAGCGGCTTCTCGCCGATGAGCTCGGCATCACGCAGGGCCAGTTGATCGACGAGCTGAACTTCGTCTGGCGGGGCACGGACCGCAGTGTCGAGGTGATCTTCGGCAACGTCGCGGACGAGGACGAGCTGGCGGATCACGACCTGATGCCGCAGCTGGACGGTCGCTGGCGGATCGCGATCGACCTGCCTTTCGACGAGAGCGAGTACGGGCCGGTCGAGGACGCCAACCGGATGCGGCGGCTCCGTGAAAAGCAGGGCGAGCCGTCGCGTACCGTCGCCTGGCTCCCCACCCACCTCTCCAGCCAGCGGTATGCCGACTTCCGTCGGCTGGTCGTGATCGACAAGGCGCTCGCGGACGAGCAGCGGTTCAACGGTCAGTACGCGGTCCATCTGAACCCCGACAACCGGGCAAGCGCCAAGGGGCTGCTCGAAACCCAGCGGGAGTCCCTGCTCAAGAACGTCAAGGCCGCCTTCAAGCAGGCCTACGGGCTCGCGGACAAGAAGGCGACCGACGTGGAGCTGGGGTTCGGCGACCACCTGGAGTCACTGCGTGCGGTCGACGGGCTGACGCTCTCCTTCGGCCAGTCGCTGCGCGACGGGATCCGGCACATCGCGGGCAAGCTGCTCGCGAGCCAGTACCCGGATCACCCGGACCTCGACCCCGACGGCAACGGCACCGTCGTCAAGCCGACCGACGCCAAGAAGGTGTTCGGACACGTCCAGGCAGCCTCCGAGGCCCGTGACGGGCGGGCCGAGGTCCCGGCCGCCGACCGGAACCTGATGCGGCGGGTGGCCGGCCAGCTGCGGCTCGGCCAGCAGAAGGAAGCGTATTTCGAGGTGTCACGCTACTGGGCGGACCACTTCCAGAAGCTCGCTCGCGAGCAGGGGGTGACCGGGGACCTCAGTCTGATCACACTCACCGACTGGACGGA
This sequence comes from Streptomyces sp. CLV115, assembly GCF_038448545.1. Lineage (NCBI taxonomy): Bacteria > Bacillati > Actinomycetota > Actinomycetes > Kitasatosporales > Streptomycetaceae > Streptomyces > Streptomyces sp. CLV115. The sequence goes on along the minus strand of NZ_JBCEWQ010000001.1, from coordinate 14,639 downwards.
CCGGCCGAATCCGCGCGGACTGCCGGCCTTCCTCTCCCGGCTCGTGGTGGCCTCGTTCGCCGAGATGGACGACCGGGTGTGGGTGCGGGCGGGCATTCCTCTCGACCCGGCGCCTGGACTCCACGAAATCAAGGACCAGGATGCGCTGCGCAGCCAGCCGCTGCCGTCGGAGGAGGTCTGGGAGGCTGCCCGCCAGCGTTTCACGACGCTATTCGGTGTACCCGCGCCGACGCTGCGACGCGGCCGCATGGTGAACCAGCTCGCCCGGCAGATCGCCAAGGAGGCGGGGGCCTACCGGGAAGAGGCTCGCCAGCTCGTGACCGAGCTGGAGCGGCATGCCGCCTTCCTTCAGCTGGACGAGACCGCGGAGGCCGGCCGGCTCGCCATCGCGCGCCGGGCCGTCGATCTGCTGGACGCCCTCACGCGCTCGGCCGGCCAGGGTGCCGCCGGTGCGAAGAAGACGGTGGAGGCGCTGGCCGCCTTCGACTTCGGCGGGGTCAGCGCGGACCGCTTCGGAACCTCGGTCAAGCAGGCCGGGGCGGTGGCCCGGGCGCTGGACTCGGCATCGTGGACCACCCTCGACCTGGCCACCGCCGAGGGCCCCGAGGGCGCGGCACTGCTCGAGTCCCTGCGCAATGCCGCCCGCAGCGACCAGCGGACCAACGACCTCAAGGACGCTTTGGCCCGCACTCAGCGCGAGGTCCTCGCGCTGGTCAAGCGGAACCGGGCGACGGTCACCCCGCCGCCCCCGCCTGTTCTTCCTGTCCCCGGTCCGGGTGACGTGCCTCTGGATACGCCCTCCCGCCATCCGCGTGTGCCGGAGGAGGGGTCCTCTACCAGCCCCGCCGAAGGGTCCACCGGTACCGGCCGGGTGCGGCGTTCGGGCGGCAGCCGTACACCTGCGGTGCAAGCGGTGGCCGAACTCCAATTGCAACTGGCAGAGTTGGCGGCACAGGAGCCCGGTGCCACCATCGAGATCACCTGGCGGGTAGTCGAGGCATGAGCGCGGTGACGACCAGCACGGTCGCGGTGCGGTTGAACCTCGCGACGATCACCCAGTACCTGTCCGCCCAGTCGTCCCTCACCGATGCTCTCGTGGGCCGGGGCAAGCGCAGAGCCGTACTGTTGCGTTCCGCACCGCAGTGGGACGGCCCCGCCGAACCGGTCTGGGGCGACGGGCAGTCCGCCCGCGTCGTAGCAGCGCTGTCCCCACTCGCCGTGCACGAGCTGCTGCTCGACCATCTCGCGGACCGGGTCACAGGCCCTGCCGTGCTCGTGATCCTCACCGATCGCGAGCAGAACGAACTGGACCCGGCGATCCTGGCCCGTTCCCACAAGCAGCGCATCGACGCGGTGGACAGCTGGGACGTGGTCCGGGACGCATTCGGCGCTCATCAGGTCGACCCCCGGCTCAAAGAGGACAACTGGGCTGCTGAGGCGCTCCTCGACGCCGCTCCGCCCAAGCGCTGGCCTCGTCTGGCGGGCGGCATGCTCTCGCGGCGCACGGCGCTGTCCGCCCTGTCGCTGCGTCGGCTTCGGCTCGGCCCGTACGAGGACGAGTCGGCGGCACAGGATCACACCGCGGCGGCCGGCAGCCTGGACACGCATACGCTGCTCGGCTGGTCGCTGACTCCCGGCCGCCCCGAGAGGTTTCTTGAGCTACGGGGACCCGAGCGCTCTGGGCTCACGGAGTTCCTCAGTGAGGAGGATCAGGCCGGGCTCGCCGGGCGGGCACTCCTCGCCCTCGTCGAGGCGGAACACGGGGCCGACGCGGTCGCGTTCGGCTTGGTGTGCGCGGCCCTGTGGTGTCATGCCTCGGCGGATGCGTCCACGTACACGGCACGCGGTCGGGCGGAGCGCTGGTTCGGGGAGCGGCGACCGGCTGAAGGCGAACAATTCGACACCCTCGCAGCCGCATTCGGGCGGGCGTCGGAGGATTACATCGTCGGGCTCCTGGCCCGGACCGCCAGGGGCGGTGGCGACGGAGCGGACGAAGCCCGCGAGGCCCGGAGGATCACCGACACCGTCCTGGAGCGCGCCTCGGCACTGATCCGTCAGTTCGGCGCGGAAGCCGCGGCCCAGGAGAGCCCGGTACTGCCGGCCGGCCTGGATGCCAGGTTCACCACCGTGGGACGGGCGCTCTCGGCCGGCCGGGCGGACCCGCTCGCTGCTGCGGTCCGCGCTCTGGGCGAGCACCGGCGTGGGAACGGGCCGGACGTACGAGCGCGCGTCGAGCGCACACACATGGCCCAGCGGCTGGCCCAGTGGCTGGCCAACGAACCAGCCGTCGACGCTCCCTCGGTCTACGCCGCCATACAGCGCCATCTCGCCGAGACCGGGTGGGTGGACCGCGCCCTTGAACACATCGAGGCCGGCGGGGACCCCGATGCCGTGTTGAAGGCCGCGTACGACGTGCTCGTCGCTCGTGTACGCGCACGGCGGCACGAGATCGACCGCGACTTCGCCCGCGCTCTCGCGACCTGGACGGCCGCGGGTACCGAGCCCGGTGCGATGCTCACGGTGGAGACCTTCCTGGAGCGCACCGTGAAGCCGGTCGTCCAGAGCGCCGCCGACCGGAGGATTCTCCTCCTCGTACTGGACGGCATGAGTGCGGCCATCGCCACCGAGCTGGGCGAGGAACTACGAGCTTCCTGGGCCGAGTTCGATCCCTTGGACGAAGGTGTCCCACGTCGCCGCGCCATGGCCGCGGCCCTGCCGACGCTGACCGCGGTCTCCCGTACGTCACTTTTCACGGGAAGACTGATGCAGGGGTCACAGAAGGACGAGGCCCAGCTGTTCCCCGGCCTGGCCCTCTGGCGCGGTGCGCCCGCCGCCGTGTTCCACAAGGACGACCTGCGGGCGGCAAGCGCGGGGGCGACGTTCGGGCCCGCGCTCACCGAAGCGCTCATGGACGGCCGGACGCACGTGGCAGTCGTCCTCAACGCCATCGACGACCGGCTCGCCAAGGAGCAGAAGCTCGGCGACGGAGCCTGGCAGGCCGAGCACATTCCCGCTCTCCTGGATCTGCTGCGCGTCGCCGCCGGGCAGGGCATGGGTGTACTGGTCACCAGTGACCACGGGCATGTGGTGGACCGGCACGGCATGAAGGTCGATACCGAGTCGCCGCAGTCGGCCCGCCACCGGGCCGAAGGCGGCAGGACGGCGGCGGCCGAGGTCGAGTTGCGCGGGCACCGGGTGGTCGCGCCGAAGCCCGGCGGATCGATCGTCGCGCTGTGGGATGCCGATTCCAGGTACACGGCCCGGAAGGCCGGCTATCACGGCGGGGCATCCCTTGCGGAGTTCACCATTCCGGTCCTGGCCTTTCTGCCGTTCGGAGCCACGCCTCCCCCGACCTGGCGGGAGCTGGGTGATCAGCGTCCGACCTGGTGGCTCCTCGAAGAGCAGGTAACGCGTCCGGTCATGGCGGCCACTCCCGAAACGGCTCCCGCAGAGAAGCGGCACACCCGCCAGAAGCCGAAGAAGGAACAGGCTCACCTGGCCAGGACGCACGACTCGTTGTTCGATGTCGCCCTGGTGCCCGCGGGTGAGGGTGAGGAAGCACTCGTGAAGAAGGCACTGGTGGATCCCGACGACGCTCTCATCGAGGCCCTCTTCGCATCGGAGGCGTTCCGGGGACAGATCGGCCTGCTGGCGCGGAAGCCGCCGATGGACAAGGTGGACCGCGCGATCCGGGCCCTGGTCGATGCGGGAGGCACCCTTCCGGTCACGGCGCTGGCCCAGCGCGTCGAGTACCCGGCCACCCGGGCGGACGGCTTCGCCGCCATCCTGCGGCAGTTGCTCAACTACGACGGCGTGCAGGTCCTGGAGACGCTTCCGGACGGTCGGACGATCCGTCTCGATCTCTCCTTGCTGCGCGACCAGTTCGATCTCAGCTGACAGAGCGGTGAGAGCCGCACCTCATGAACGGACCGGGGGGCCATGAGCGCCAACGATCGTGTACTGATCAACGCGATGATCGAGGAGCAGCGGAACGCGCGCACCGTTCCGCTGTCCTTCGACGCCACCTTCGAAAGGTTCGCGGCCGAGCATGCCCTGCACGGCTACGGCCTCTCCGAGGAGGAGATCGAGGCCGGTGTGATCGGTGGCTCGGACGACGGCGGCATCGATGGGGTGTACGTCTTCCTCGGTGGCAGGCTGCTCCACGAGGACAGCGAGATCTTCTCCCCCCAGTTCGCCGCCACGGGGGTGGAGGCGGGATCTCACCTGACGCTGTGGCTCGTCCAGGCGAAGACCAGCACCGGCTTCTCCGAGGTCGCACTGGACAAGGTAGCTTCCACCTGCTCGAACCTCCTGGACATGGAGGTCGACGAGTCCGTGGTCGGGCTGCTGTACTCCGACGACCTGCTTGCCCGCTTCGGAATGTTCCGCAGGGCCCTGACCAAGCTCCTCACCCGCCACCCCACGGTACTGATCAAGTTCTCGTACGTGACGCGCGGCGAGGCGGGCGAAGTGCACCCGAAGGTGCAGGCGAAGGGCAAGATCCTGGAAGCACAGTTCTCCAACGCCTTCGCGATTTCCACGGGCGAGGTGGAGTTTCTCGGGCCTGCGGAGCTGTGGAAGCGTGCCAGCACCCTGCCCTCGTACACCCTGGAACTCCCGTACCGGGAGAGCATCACGCACGGCACCAGCCACATCGCGCTGGTCGCCCTGGGCGAGTACATCGACTTCCTCAGCGAGGAGTCCGGGGCGATACAGACCCATATCTTCGACTGGAACGTCCGTGACTATCAGGGGAACGTCGAGGTCAACCGGGAGATCACCGCGTCCCTCCAGAATCCTGACGCGCCGGAGTTCTGGTGGCTCAACAACGGCATCACGATCGTGTGCTCTCAGGCGACCTCGATCGGCAAGCGGATGAGCCTGTCCGACGTACAGATCGTGAACGGGCTCCAGACCTCGTACACGCTGCATGAGACGCTCAGCGGCCTGTACGTGACCGATCCGGGTGCGGCGGTGTTCGAGAGGCTGGTGCAGGTGCGCATCCTCGTCACTGCCGACCAGGCAGCGCGGGATGCCGTGATCCGGGCGACCAACCGGCAGACGAGCGTGCCCGTGGCATCCCTGCGGGCGACGGACGACATCCAACGGCAGATCGAGTCGTATTTCCTGGAGCACGACTGGTTCTACGACCGGCGCAAGAACTTCTACCGCAACCAGGGCAAGTCGGCGGACCGGATCATCAGCATCCCCCTGCTCGCCCAGTCCGTCATGGCGATGGGCCTCGGCCGGCCCGACTACGCCCGCGCCCGTCCGTCGAGCCTGCTGAAGTCGGACACCGACTACCGGCGCGTCTTCTCCGACAACACCGAACTGCCGGTCTACCTGTGGCTGGCAAAGGCACAGCGGCAGATCGACGCCTTCTTTCAGGTGGCACCCGAACTCGTCTCCCGCTCGGAGCACACGAACCTTCGCTTCCATCTCGCCATGCTCGGCGCCGTCGATCTCGTGGGCAGGGCGTTCGGGAAGCCGGGGGAGTTGAACAACGCCGCCCGGGAGGACATCTTCCCCACCACCGTCCGCCTGGTGTCCCTCTGGAAGTCGCTGAAGGAGCAGTTCGACGACTTCCAGAACGAACGGCAATGGAGTCCCGACAAGACCGCCAAGAGCGGCGACTTCGTCGCCCACCTGACGACCGCCCTCGGATACGGGCCACTACCCCGCAGATGACGCGAGAGCCGGTCGAGAGTCACCGGGCCGATGGGACAATGGCCCGGTGACCGACCCTCGCTCCTCAGCCGTCTCCGCCGTCCGGCGGCGTACCGCGATCGACGCCCTGCGGCGCGGCGCCGTTCCGGAGAGCGGCCTGGACCTGCTCGCCACGGGCCTCGACCGATTCGAGTCCGCGCTCGACGCCGAGCTCGACGCGGTCGCCTCGGGCGCCTCGGTGTTCAAAGCCGTCCGGGGCGAGTACGGATCCGGCAAGACGTTCTTCACCCGCTGGCTCGGCGAACGCGCCAAGCAGCACAACTTCGCCGTGGCCGAGATCCAGGTCTCCGAGACAGAGACGCCGCTGCACAAGCTGGAAACCGTCTATCGGCGCCTCACCGAACGGTTGTCCACCTCCAGCTTCCCTCCGAGCGCGCTCCGCCCGGTGGTGGACGCCTGGTTCTACGCACTGGAGGAGGACGCACTCGCCGCCGGGGCCGACGAGGACGACCTGAGCAGCGAGGTGGAGCAACTCCTGGCCGCCCGACTGACCGAGGTGTCGCGACACGCCCCTTCCTTCGCCAGCGCACTCCGCGGCTACCGGTCCGCACTCGTGGAAGGCGACGAACCGACGGCTGCGGCCATCCTCGCCTGGCTCGGCGGCCAGCCTCATGTGGCCGCGGCAGCCCGCCGGTCCGCGGGAGTACGCGGCGACCTGGATCACTTCGGGGCCCTGGGTTTCCTGCAGGGGCTGCTGACCGTTCTGCGGGACTCCGGACACCGAGGGCTGTTCGTCGTACTCGACGAGGTGGAGACGCTGCAGCGCGTACGGTCGGACGCCCGCGACAAAGCTCTGAACGCCCTGCGGCAGCTCATCGACGAGGTTCACTCGGGCCGCTTCCCCGGCCTTTACCTGGTCATCACCGGAACCCCCGCGTTCTACGACGGCCAGCAGGGTGTCCAGCGGCTCGCACCGCTCGCCCAGCGCCTCGCCACCGACTTCACCACCGACCCTCGCTTCGACAACCCCCGCGCCGTCCAGCTGCGCCTGTCGGGATTCACCCAGGATTCCCTGACAGGTCTCGGAATCACGATCCGAGACCTGTACGCAACCGGTGCCGCTGCTCCCGACCGGATCAAGGCCCTGGCCAACGACGCGTACGTCGCCGATCTCGCACAGGCGGTGGGCGGGGCGCTCGGCGGCAAGGTCGGTGTGGCGCCCCGGCTCTTCCTGAAGAAGCTCGTCGGAGACGTCCTCGACCGCATCGACCAGTTCAAGGACTTCGACCCCCGGCAGCACTACCGACTGACGGTGGCCGGCAGTGAACTCACCGCCGTGGAACGCAACCTGGCGGCCGCGTCGTCCGCCGACGGCATCGATCTGGAGCTGTGATGGCGCAGGGAGCGGACCCCGTCGACCGGCTCGATCCCGTCGTCCTGCATCACGTGGTGAACACCCTCGGCTGGCCCGATCTGCGCCCGCTCCAACGCGCTGCGATCGACCCGGTGATGGACGGCGAGGACACCGTCGTCCTCGCTCCCACTGCCGGTGGCAAGACCGAGGCCGCGTGCCTGCCGATCCTGTCGGCCATGACCACCCAAGGCTGGACGGGCACCTCGGTTCTCTACCTCTGCCCGCTCAAGGCCCTTCTCAACAACCTGGTAACGCGGATCGACGGGTACGCGCAGTGGCTCGGGCGCACCGCCGCCCTCTGGCACGGCGACACCAAGGAGTCCCAGCGCAGACGCATCCGCACCGAGAGGCCCGACATCCTGCTGACCACGCCGGAGTCTCTGGAGGCCATGCTCATCGGCGTGAAGACCGATCACGCCCACCTGCTGGGAGGGGTTCGGGCCGTCGTCGTGGACGAGGTGCACGCCTTCGCCGGCGACGACCGCGGCTGGCATCTCCTGGCCGTGCTGGAGCGCCTGGAGCGCGTCACCGGGCGGCCCATCCAGCGCATCGGATTGTCCGCGACCGTCGGCAATCCTCACCAACTGCTCACTTGGCTCCAGGGATCGGGCGCGGGACAGCGTCCTGGCCGGGTGGTGGCTCCGGATCTCCCCAAGGCGCCCGCCACCACCTCTGGCCGGCCCGTCGGCATGCCGGCCGCGGAGCCCCCACCGGGAGACGTGGAGCTCGACTACGTGGGCTCCCTCGACAACGCCGCCAAGGTGATCGCGGCCCTGCACAGGGGCGAGAAACGGCTCGTGTTCTGCGACTCCAGGCGTCAGGTGGAGGAGCTGGGAGCGGCGCTGCGGGCGCGGGAGGTCACGGTGTTCCTGTCGCACGCCTCGCTCTCGGCCGACGAGCGAGCCAGGTCGGAGCAGGCGTTCGCCGAGGCACGGGACTGCGTCATCGTGTCCACGTCCACCTTGGAACTGGGCATCGACGTCGGCGACTTGGACAGGGTCATCCAGATCGACTCCCCGAGCACCGTCGCCTCGTTCCTCCAGCGCATCGGCCGCACCGGACGCAGAGCTGGTACCCAGCGCAATTGTCTCTTCCTGGCCACACGCAAGGACACGCTCCTGCAAGCCGCGGGGCTACTCCTGCTCTGGGGGCGCGGATGGGTCGAACCCGTTGTGGCACCACCCGAGCCTCGCCACCTCGTGGCTCAGCAGCTGCTGGCCGCCACACTTCAGGAACACAAACTGGGTGACCAGCTCTGGCCCGAGCAGTGGAACGGCCTCGCTCCCTTCGACCGCTCGGCCGCTCCAATCCTGCGCCATCTGACGGACGAGGGCTTCCTCGACACCGACGGCGGAATGCTGTTCATCGGGCCTGAGGCCGAACGCCGTTTCGGTCGACGGCACTTCATCGAGCTGACCGCGTCGTTCACCGCACCACCGCAGTTCACCGTCCTGTCCGGGCGCACCGAGATCGGCCAGATGGATCCCTCAGTACTCACCGAGGAACGGCCGGGCCCACGGAGGCTGCTGCTGGCCGGTCGCAGCTGGCAGGTGACCTTCATCGACTGGGGACGCAAGCGGGCTTTCGTCGAACCGGTCGACGGCGGAGGGATCGCCAAATGGTCGAGCGGGACATTCATGGGGCTCTCCCATGCACTGACCCGTGCCATGCGAGCAGTACTTCTCGGATCCGACCCGGTCGTCTCGCTCACCCGGCGGGCCGACGTCTGCCTTCAGGAGTGGCGTGAAACCGAGGGGCCACACATCGTTCATCCCGCTGGGACACTTGTGGCCCGGAAGGGCAACGACGTTCGTTGGTGGACGTGGGCCGGATACCGCGCCAACGCGACGCTGGGCGCAACCTTGTCATCGATCGCCGATCCGGTTCAGCGCCCGACGGACTGCTATTTGCGGCTGCGGGAGGATCTGTCACACGTCATGTGGCGCTCCGCGATCGAGGCCGCCGCGGCAGCTCCGGCGATGGTCCTTCCGGACGTCGACCCGCGCGCAGTCCACGGGCTGAAGTTCTCGGCAGCGCTCCCCCTGCGGCTGGCCACCGCCACAGTGGCCGCGAGACTCGCCGACTTCGACGGCGCACGTGCCGTTCTGGCGGAGCCGAAACGCTTGTACGTCACATCGGCCGGATAGCCGTCGCCTCTGGTCCAGGGCCACGGTCGGGCTGCTCGGGCACGCCGCTCGCACCAATATCCAGCGGTGTTACGGACAACGGACGGAGTGGGGCTCACGGTGCGGTCTAGCCTGGCAGACCCGTGTGCCGCATGCACAGCGCCAAAGGCGGATTTGCGAGCGTCGTCGCCAGGCCCCCGAGTCCGTACCGCCGGATGGCAGCTCGCCACTCACATGCGCACAGATCCCCGCTCGACGCACTGAAGACCGCCTTGCGCCGGCGGGGAATCAAGCAGAGCTCGGGACTGATTCATCACAGCACTGCGGCCCGCAATACGTTTCCATCCCCTGCGAGGATCGGCTGCTGGACACTGGCGCGACCGCAAGGCCGAGCCGGGCAAGACGCTGACCAGGTCGAACGCCTCGCCGTCCAGTGGACCTCCACTCGAAGAGTTCGAGGCCCGGCACCACCGGTCCCAAGCGACCACGAGCACTACCGGACACGCATGACGCCCCGTCAGAATTAGCGTCAGATGAGCGTCGAAATGATCTCTCACTGCCCCGCGAAGATCGGGGCAGTGAATCCCTCATCCAACACACCATCCACAGAACCGCAGGTCAGAAGCATTCGGCAGTCCGATGGCATTCCCCACATCATGCCCACCCGAAAACAGGTCGGCATAATCCGTCAAACACCGGCCACACCAGAAAACCGCAGGTCAGGATCCCTTCGCGGCCGGTTCGAGAATCGCCACGCACTCCACATGATGCGTCATCGGAAACAGATCGAACGCCCGCAGCGTCCGCACCCGGTACCCGCCCTCCGCGAAGTACGCCAGGTCGCGCGCCAGCGCCGCCGGGTCGCAGGCGACGTAGGCGATGCGGCGGGCGCTCAGGCCCGTGAGGTGTTTGACGACCTGCTTGCCGGCGCCTGCGCGGGGCGGGTCGAGGACGATCAGGTCGCACTCGGTGATGCCGGTGCGCGGGAGGATCTGGTCGACCTTGCCGTGTTCGATGCGGACTCGGTCCAGGTCCTTCAGGTTGTGGCGGGCGTCCTCGACCGCGCGCTTGCCGGACTCGATGCCGAGGACGGCGCCCTTTTCGCCGATGCGCTGGCCGATGGCGCCGGCGAACAGGCCGACGCCGCAGTAGAGGTCGAGGGCCATGTCGTTCTTGCGGGGCAGCAGGCCCTGCATGACGGCGCGGACCAGGGTGTTGGCGGCCTGCGGGTGGACCTGCCAGAAGCCGCCGGAGCCGACGCGGTAGGTGCGGTCGTCGGCGCGCTCGCGGACGAAGGCGCGGCCGTGGACGCGGTGGACGCCGCCGTCGCGCTCGTCGACGCGCATCACCGAGACGGGCTTGTCGAGCTCGACCAGGGGCAGCCGGCCGCCGGGCCTCGGGGTGAGGATGACCTGGCGGTCGTGGGAGCCCGTGGCGGCGATGGCCTCCACCGAGGCCATGCCGGGCCAGTCGCGCTTCTCGATGCCGAGCTCCGTGACACCGGGGGCGGCGATCAGGCAGCGTTCGACGGGCTCCACGTCGTGCGAGCGGTGCTTGCGCAGGCCGACCTTGCCGTCCTCGTCGATGGCGTACTGGACGCGGGTGCGCCAGGCGGGAACCTCGCCCGGCGGGAGCTTGTCGCCCTCGGCCGGCATGACCGTGCCGTCCCAGCCCGCCTCCTCGGGGGTGAGGCCCGCGAGGCGCTGGAGCTGTTCGGCGATCACTTCGCCCTTGAGGCGGCGCTGGGCGCCGGGCTTGGCGTGCTGCCAGTCGCAGCCGCCGCACTTGCCGGGGCCCGCGTACGGGCAGGGCGCCTCGACGCGGTCCTTGGACGCCTCGATGATCCGTACCGCGTCGGCGCGCAGGAAGCGGGAGTCGCTCTCGCCGTCGGTGACCCTGGCGACGACCTTCTCGCCGGGGAGCGTGTGCCGTACGAAGAGGACCCGGCCCTCCGAGGTACGGGCGATGCAGTGGCCGCCGTGTGCGACGGGGCCGACCTCGACCTCGTACTCCTCCCCGACCAGCGACGACGTGGGTTCGTTCTGCATGAGGGGGTGGCTCCAGGGATCAAGGGGAACAAGGGAAAGGGGTCAAGGGGGAACGGCCGGACAACGACCACGGCCGGACAACAACCTACGATTCTACGTGGGTGTCGTCCGGCCGTTTACCACCGGCGCAAGCGGGTCCTGCGGTCAGCTCTTGCCGCTGGGTTCCTTGGGCCTGCGCTCCACCGGTCCTCGGCGCACCGAACCCGGGGCGTTCCATTCGGCGCGCTTCCTGGCGCGCTTCTTGGCCGCCTCGGAGGACTCCAGCTGGTACGGCACGGAGGTCACCATGACGCCCGGGGTGAACAGCAGCCGCCCCTTGAGGCGCAGGGCGCTCTGGTTGTGCAGGAGGTGCTCGTACCAGTGGCCGACCACGTACTCCGGGATGTACACGCTCACCACGTCGCGCGGGCTCTCCCGGCGCAGGCTCTTCACGTAGTCGATGACCGGGCGGGTCACCTCGCGGTACGGGGAGTCGAGGATCTTCAGCGGGATGTCGATGCCGCGCCGCTCCCAGTCGTCCTTGAGCGCCTTGGTCTCCGCCGCGTCGACGCTGATGGAGAGCGCCTCCAGCCGGTCGGAGCGGATCAGTTTGGCGTAGGCGAGGGCGCGCAGGGTGGGCCGGTGGAGTTTGGAGACCAGGACGATCGAGTGGACCCGGGAGGGCCGGATCGTCTCGTCGGACGGGGTCTCGTCGGCGGCGATCTCCTCGGCGACCCGGTCGTAGTGCCTGCGGATCGCGGTCATCGTCCCGTAGAAGATCACCATGCCGAGGAGCGCGACCCAGGCGCCGTGGGTGAACTTGGTCGCGAGGACGACGACGAGCACCAGGCCGGTGAAGAAGGCGCCGAAGGTGTTGATCGCGCGGGAGCGCACCATGTGGCGGCGCTTGGCGGGGTCCTTCTCCGTCCGCAGGTGGCGGTTCCAGTGCCGGACCATGCCGGTCTGGCTGAGCGTGAAGGAGACGAACACGCCGACGATGTAGAGCTGGATGAGGCGGGTCGAGTCCGCCCCGTAGATCCAGACGAGCAGGATCGCCGCGCCGGCCAGCAGCACGATGCCGTTGGAGAAGGCGAGCCGGTCGCCGCGGGTGTGGAGCTGGCGGGGCAGGTAGCGGTCCTGCGCGAGGATCGAGCCGAGCAGCGGGAAGCCGTTGTACGCGGTGTTGGCGGCCAGGAAGAGCACGAGCGCGGTGGCCGCCGCGAGGATGACGAAGAAGAACGTGCCGTCGCCGAAGACCGCCGCCGCGACCTGTGAGATCACGGGGTCCTGGACGAAGGACGAGCCGACCGGGACGCCGTGGTTGATCAGGTCCTTGGCCGGGTTCTCGGCCATCTTCACGTCGGTGGCCATGGCCAGGCCGATGATGCCGCAGAACATGGTGACGGCGAGCAGGCCCATCATCGCGAGCGTCGTCGCGGCGTTCTTGCTCTTCGGCTTGCGGAAGGCGGGCACACCGTTGCTGATCGCCTCGACGCCGGTGAGGGCGGCACAGCCGGAGGAGAAGGCCCGCAGCAGCAGGAAGACCAGCGCGAAGCCGCTCAGCCCCGCGTGCTCGGCCTTGATCGTGTAGTCCGAGGTCGGGGCGTGCATGGTGTCGCCGAGGACCAGCCCCCGGAACGCACCCCAGATGATCATGATGAAGACGCCGGCCACGAAGAGGTACGTGGGGATGGCGAAGAGCTTGCCGGACTCCTTGACGCCGCGCAGGTTCATCAGCGTCAGCAGCACGATGGCGGCGATCGCGCACACCGTCTTGTGCTCGACGACGAACGGGATCGCGGACCCCAGGTTCTCCACCCCGGAGGAGATCGACACGGCGACGGTCAGCACGTAGTCGACCAGCAGTGCGCTCGCCACGGTCAGCCCGGCCTTGGGGCCGAGGTTGGTGGTGGCGACCTCGTAGTCACCACCACCGCTCGGGTAGGCGTGCACGTTCTGCCGGTAGGAGGCGACGACCGTGAACATCAGGACCACGACGGCAAGCGCGATCCAGGGGCTGAAGTGGTACGCCGACACGCCCGCGACGGAGAGCACCAGGAGGACTTCTCCGGGCGCGTAGGCCACCGAGGACAGCGGGTCGGATGCGAAGACAGGAAGTGCGATGCGCTTGGGGAGGAGCGTTTCTCCCAGCTTGTCGCTGCGCAGCGCCCGTCCGATCAGGATCCGTTTGGGCACGTCGGTCAGTTTGGACACGCTGAGGATCGTAAGCGCTCCATATGGAAGCCGCAGACGCACCACCCCCGTGGCCCCGCAATCTCCTGCGCTCGGCCGAAAGGGCCACGAAATCCTTAACGGAATCCTTGCGCCCCGGTACGGAATCCGCGTGCTCAGGCGTCCGCGAAAAGGGCGCTGTAGCCGTTCAGCGCGGGCTGGCCGCCGAGATGCGCGTAGAGGACGGTGGAATCGCGGGCGATCTCGCCGCGTGCCACGAGGTCGATCGTTCCCGCCATCGACTTCCCCTCGTACACGGGGTCGGTGACCATGCCCTCGGTTCGGGCGGCGAGCCGCATGGCGTCCAGGGTCGTGTCGTCGGGGATGCCGTAGGTGCCCGCGTGATAGCGCTCGTCGAGCTCGATGTCGTCCACGGTGAGTTCTCGGCGCACACCGATGAGCCGTGCGGTGCCGGCCGCGATCCGGGCGATCTGCTCGCGGGTCCGGGTGGGCTCCGCGGAGGCGTCGATGCCCAGTACGCGTCGCGGGCGGGCGCCCGCCTCCTCCAGCGCGGCGAAGCCCGCGACCATCCCGGCCTGGGTGGAGCCGGTCACCGAGCAGACCACCACGGTGTCGAAGAACACGCCGAGTGCGCGTTCCTGCTCGGCGACCTCGTACGCCCAGTTCGCGAAGCCGAGACCGCCCAGCGGGTGGTCGGACGCGCCCGCCGGGATGGCGTACGGCCTGCCGCCGCCCTCCTCCACCTCGCGCAGTGCCTGCTCCCAGCTCTCCTTGACCCCGATGCCGAACCCGGCGCGCACCAGCCGTACGTCGGCGCCGGCCAGCCGGCTGATCAGGATGTTGCCGACCTTGTCGTAGACGGCGTCGGGCCACTCGACCCAGCTCTCCTGGATGAGTACGCACTTGAGGCCGGCGCGGGCGGCGACCGCCGCGACCTGGCGGGTGTGATTGGACTGGACGCCGCCGATGGACACGAGGGTGTCGCAGCCCTTCGCGAGGGCGTCGGCGACAAGGTATTCGAGCTTGCGGGTCTTGTTGCCGCCGTAGGCGATGCCGGAGTTGCAGTCCTCCCGCTTGGCCCACACCGCGGCGCCGCCGAGGTGCTCGGTGAGCCGGTCGAGCCGGTGCACGGGCGAGGGGCCGAAGAGGAGGGGGTAGCGCTCGTACGAGGAGATGGACACGGGGGCTCCCTTGGTCGCGGGTGGGGTGGAG